>JBLIKA010000039.1:0-26978 GCA_047637355.1 Glaciecola sp.
GGTAAACTGAGAGTCTGTATCCCGTCTGTATTTGTTTTTATATAATTTTTTAAGGCTAGCGCACTAGGTGCATCATTTGACACAATCGGAATAATATTATGATGAACATCAATTATAGTCCCTCTGTGTATGTGCGCCAAAGGCGGAATTTCGTGGGCCCACTTACGATAATAACGTTGGTCATAATCATTAATTTTTTCGCCAAACCAGCCATGCAACGCCAGTGTTTGCTCACAATCTGTAAGTTGTGCTTTATTTACCAAGATATCGATGTCACTGTATATTCGGCCCTGACCCGCTAGCGAATGATTAAGGCTATAAGCAGCCCCTTTTAAAAACACCACAAATTCTGATACTGGCTTGAGAATATACATTATTTCATTCGCTTCTAAAAAGACCTGTTCTTTTTGCTTTTCCGCTATTTTTAATGCGTTTTTTAAATGCCGTATTGTCTTGTCATCAAGTTGCTTGTCGAGTTTCTTATCAAATATAAGAAACGCTAATTTTGCTAACACTTTTTGCTTTCTAAGCACAACAATAACTTTTGAACACTCAGGCTCAGTTAAAGCCAGTAACATGTCAGGCCTCAAAAACAGATGAATAATAAAATGTTGATTAAGTACCATTGATAATATCTTCAGTTAAAAACAAATCCACTTCATTCAGGTCATTATAAAAAATTTCAAAGTGCTTCGTCTTCTCAATTAGTGCCGTAATGGTATCGAAACTGGACTTGCCAATTGCAGTGAAATTGAACGAATTATCAACCAACTGCATAAAACTCTCAGTCATATTTAATTGATAAATATCTAATTTTTTATCTGCATTGTAGTTGGGATAAACAATCCCAACAATTGTAGCCGGTGTTTGATTTTGCTCGAACGCTTTTTTAGAAGGGGCCATATGAATAACGTCGCCTTTATGAGTATCAGCGGCAATAGAAGAAAAAACAGCGTCAGGAAACCATTTTTTAGCTAAACCTATAGAGCTATTTTTTAGGCAAATGGGCCTTACAAATGGAATAACTTGATTTGTGCCCGGCATAATCAATGCCATTTCATCCGATAATAAACGCCATCCATTTTGAGATAAATGAGCCGTTAATGTACTTTTACCTGACCCTGGCGGTGCAGGAAATAAAATCGCTTTATTGTCTTTTGCAAGCACCGCTGAATGAACTATCGCATACTGTAATTCATGCGCCGCAACGGTCCAGTTCATTCCCCATTCAAGCATGGCATATGCCTGTTGGGCCTTTAACGGTTTAAATGGTTCACGCTCATCACATAAAAAACGAGCTTGCGGCTTATAAAAGCGTCTAATACCTCCCGAATACGTCGCGCTTAAATAATAATCAACATAGGCCGATCCGTTTATTTTATCGCTATAGGCATCGCCATATATATTTTTCGCATTTTGAGCAACAAGTTGAATGTTAGTTTCAACTTGAAACAAGAATGGAGGTAAGTTCAATTGAAAGGTCTGCATTTACTCTGACACCTGCGACTCGACTAGAAAGCCTTGGTCAATCAATGTGTATAACTTTTTTAGATTTTCTTCGGACAAATCTTGTGGACATTCGAGCCACTGTTTGAAAACGGCCTCACTAACAGCAATTGATGTAACAACGGTACTTTGCGTATTAAAAAAAACTAAGCCTGAATTATCTAAAAAGGGATGCACAAGCATCCCTTCTTTAAACTCTAACTTTGTTTTTTCACCAATATCGTTGACCATTAAGTTGCATGTTGCAAGCTTGAAGGATCATGATGCAACGCTTTGAGCGTTCTCAATGTGTCGCGAGGGCGAGACGCTGCAGCAATGTGTAATTTACTTAAAAACTGTTCGGCTGTCTGATAAGGAGCATAATTTTCGTTAAATCCATTAACGATCGGATAGTGGATCCCATGAAAGCCGCTGTGCTTGGCATTGAGATAAGCGCTAACAAGATAGGTATTAAGCTCTGCAACGCCTTCTTCACCGCCCAACTGTTCCAAAAACTTCTCCCAGGTATATCTTTTCGCTTCACCGTTTCTCTTTCCAAGCTCAATATCATAGCTCTTGTTGCCATGTTTAAAGTTGCCTACAGCACCCTGTAAAGTGAACTTGATGAAATTTTCTAATTGAGCTCTATCACCTAATAAATGACGCAACAATAACAAGCCCTCTTTACTGCTAAATAACCGCCTAAGGCTTCGATGGATGACTGGAAAAGAAGTATAAGTTAGTTGCGAGTATGGTACGTTCAACTCTGGGACGTTAGAGGTCAACCAATAGTCAGGTGAACGTAAAACCAGTGTTCTTCCACCAGCAAAATCAGAGCCATGTCCGGAAGCAACAATACTGTTGGTTAATCCAGTTGCCCATACAGACTTAGCAGGAATTGTGGCCAATGCTGCTCCAATAGTCGCACGCGTTAAAAATTTGCGTCGACTACTTGGGTTATCCAAATTTTGGTTGCTCAAATTTGAATTTTTGTCTTCCATTTGATATCACCTAATTACTTAATGACTAAACTACATCAATGTTGCTATTAATTTCGCTATTAGCCATAGTTATGCAAATATTACGCCCAAATTTAACTTGTTGTTTTTAAAGTCATAATATAAAAATCATTTAGCGATTGTAAAAAATCATGACATTATTATAGTCTAATATCATTCGCTTTGGCTAGCTTTCTCAGATCCCTTATAGCAACCGCATAACTAATGCCACTCGGATTACTTAACGCCGATTCCTTTCCTTCTGATACAAACACTTTATTTATAATCGCGACAACTTCGTTATTGTTGCTGTTAAAAACTGGGCTACCGCTGTTCCCTGGGTAAGCAGTAGCATCTAATTGATAAATCAAAAATGGTTTTTTCAGCCTGTCTAGCATTTGTACTGTTAGCTGATTTGCATTGCTAGCAGGATTAACGTCTGGCGTGATAGCAGCAACAATTCCCTGATGTGTCGCTGGGTATAATCCTAAAACAGCACCAATAGGAAAACCTGTAAAGAAAATTGACGTTCCTGGGTCAATCAAATCGTCAGCAGCAAGTTTTAATGCAGGCAACGTTTGATCAATAGATAAAATAGCAACATCATGCACTGAGTCTATAGCAACTATTTCCATTTTATGGATAGTCGGATTTGGGCCACTACCACTTAACGCAACAAAGTTTTGCACTATAGTCAGATCTAACTCTTTAGAAACGACATGATAATTAGTAACAATATATTTGCCATTGCCTACAACAAACCCAGTACCTAATATCTGAGGGGTTTTAGATTCTATTGGCGCATAAATAGCGATGCCAACGACAGAAGGCTTTATCTGTTTTATCGATTCAGGTAACGATTGACCTTGTTGAGCTGGCGCCATAAATGAGAAACACAAACAAACTAAAGCAAGAACAGCACTCCCCCAGTATTTATGATTAGCTGCACTTTCGTTTTTGATTTGCATTATCGTTCTCTTCCATTGATTTGTGCGTTAGCATAACTAAAATCAGAACACTAACCAATCAAAAACTATGCTGACTCAGATTTTTAAAAGCTATGAAATAGATTATGTTAAGTCATTGCTACCACAAGTAACGAATTCAGAAGACAGTATATTTTTAAGTGAATTTTGGCTGCTACCTTGGTTAGAAACACTCACTACAAAGCCGATTTTAATCGTATGTCAACGCGACTCGCAAATTTTAGGATTAGCGTTTTGGGGATGTCAAAAGCATTGGCTCGGTGACAATTATTACTTAAATCAGACTGGTTTGCATAGTGAGGATCAAGTTTGGATAGAGCAAAATGATATTATTTGTCGTTCCCAGGATCGCCCTGAGGTGCTCGAAGCGATGTTGGAAAAGCTTTGTGAGTTGAAGAGTTTCGCAAAGGTGACTGTGCAAACATGCCTAAGTGCTCAATGGCAACACACTCTATTTTTAGAACCCCAAATTACACAAGAAACTAATTTTTATGCTGACCTAAAAGTTTCAAGTAATTATCTTGATAGTCTTTCAAAGAATACTAGGGCGTCTATTAGACGTTCAAATAAGCTAATTGAAGATAAATTTGGACCTATTACTGTTAACATTACTCATCCGAATGAACACCCAGATTTATTGAATAAAATATCGCAACTACATATCCTGAAGTGGGGTACAAGCGAATATGGCAGCGGCTTTACTAACTCTAAATTTGTTGAATTCCACGAACAGTTGCTAGGTATACGAAATAAAGAATACTCAGATAAGGCAAAACTGTTAACGATTGCAGCTGGCGATTTTATTCTTGGTTATTTATATATTTTAATTAGCGATAAACACATATTATTTTATTTGTCAGCTATTAATTACGCCGACTTAGGCAATAAATACAAGCCAGGTCTAACCATGCACTCTTACGCAATAGAATATTTTAAAAACCTAGGATATGACAATTATGACTTTTTAGCAGGCCCAGCTAGATATAAAGAACAAATGTCGAATAACAGTTATCCGGTTTACCATATCTCTATGTATAAAAAAACCTATCGCAATAGACTGTTAACAAAGTTAAAATCACTCTTGAAACGGTAATACAAAGCCTAAAACGAATTAATAATCAGAGTGTTTGTGTTATCAAATAACGTTATCAAGAAATATACTTATATTTTTATAATAAAAATTTATACTTGATGTCGATAACACAAGAAAACTCCAAAAGCAGGTGCCGCATTAAAATGATTCATGCGTTTAGTTTTGACGGAACAAATGAAGTTCCCACCTCATTTTCAGTTGGGTTGCCGCTACCTAAAGGTACCTTTTGGCCTGAACAAAAATTGCAAGTAGTGACAGAGTCTGGTTCAAGCGTGGTTTCGAGTGTCAGTCCAACGTCTTTATGGGATGACAAATCTATTCGATGGTGCCAAATCGAAGGCTATTCTCAACAAACAGGAAAGCAAAGATACTTTGTAGCAGAGAGCCAAGCAACCTTATTCAAAAAACAAGATTGTGCATTTGAAAGAGATGGCGCTATTATCCTTAAATCAAAGGATTTAACGCTCCAAGTATCTAATGACGATTTTTTATCGCTAAAGCAGTTAACTAATACTGACATTTTAGCACTTGAATTATCTCCAATATTCACCTTGAAAACTGCCGAGACTGGACTCGAGTTGATTGATTTACAACTATTTACCAAAACAAGTTCGTGCAACCAACCTCTTTATGCGACCCTAAAACAGCAGTATAAGACTCAACTAGACGCACACAAAAGATATCTGCTCCTAAACGTTGAATACAAGCTCGACTACACCACAAACCGTCTAAAAATAGATTTATCTGTGCATAATCCAATGCCACTTATTCAACAAAATGGACAATGGGACCTTGGCAATCAAAATAGTATCGAACTAACTAAGTTTGGATTAAAAATAGGATTGCCCAAGGGCTGTTTCTCCGTTGCTAACACCAATGTTGCTGACATCCAATTCGAGCATTTTGAAGAATGGTCAATGCTCATAAATAATAGCGGTGGTGAAAACTGGTTATCAAAAAATCATGTCGATAAAAATGGCGTCGTTTCTCACAAAGAACGTGGAGCCGTAATCGTTGAGTTAGATAATAAGAAAACTCATACCTATAGAGAATTAAGGCCGTCACTGGCATTTAATATGTCGGATGAAGTGCAACGCTTTGCTATCAATATCGATAATATGTGGGAAAAATTCCCTCTGGAAGTATCAGCTCGGCACGACGAAATGGATATTAACTTTTGTGAAACAAATACAGATTCTTTTATTGAGTTGCAACCCGGTGAAATAAAGTTTCATTCACTCAATATCGCTTTATTACCAACACCTTTAACAACCGCTGCTAATTTACACCCGTCAGCTTTTGCGCTTAATCCTGATATATTTTGTAATGCCAACACTATTCCATGGTTAACAAAGTCCATTAACCATAGCCCTTTGAATAGCATCGTTAATTTAGGACTAACGGGTGAAAAAAACTTTTTTGCCAAAAGAGAAGCTGTTGATGAATATGGCTGGCGAAATTTTGGTGATATTTACGCTGACCATGAAGCAGTAGGACACCAAGGCGATGATATTTTTGTATCGCACTATAATAACCAATATGACCCTTTACAAGGTTTCCTAAAACAATGGATATTAACCAGCAATCCCAAATGGAAACAGTTAGCAGATGACCTTTTTGAGCATATTGTTAATATTGATATTTACCACACTAAGCTAGATAAACCGGAATACAATGGCGGCCTATTTTGGCACACTGACCACTACGTAGAAGCTGAAACTGCAACTCATCGCACTTATTCAAAACGGCAACAGAAAGACGTTTATGAGGACCATTCAGGCGGCGGCGGGCCAGGAAGTCATCATTGTTATAGTAGTGGATTAGCTTTGTATTATCAGCTAACGGGAAATGATAGTGCAAAAAGTGCGGTTATAAAACTAGGTGACTGGATTACTTCTTTTTTTGAAGGTGACGGTACTTTACTGGGCTGTTTGTTGCAATATCGACATAAGGCCATCGTTAGAAACCCCCTTACTGGTCGTTATCCTTTGGATCGAGGCGTAGCAAATTATGTAAATGTGCTGCTTGATAGTTATGAATTAACGGCTAACCGACAGTATATGACAAGGGTATCTAGCATCATTACCCAAACATTTCACTTTAATGATGTTATTGCAGAGCGAAATTTCGGGGATATTGAAAACACGTGGTATTACATAGTGTTTATGCAGTCAGTCGCGAAGTATTTATGGATGTGTGAAACTGTCCATGGCATTAATCATGACTATACCAACATCAAACAGTCATTTCTGCATTATGTTGAATGGATTGCAACGCAGGAGCAACCTTATTTAGAAAACCATCAAAAACTTGAATATCCGAACGACACTTGGTCAGCTCAAGACCTCAGAAAAATCATGGTACTAAAAATTGCTTTAAATTATGTGAATACACCACACTTAAAACGAAGTATTCGGCAAAAAATTAATAGTCTAACTGCTTATGTAGAAGACAAATTAGGCAACAGTGACGAAAAAGAATTTACTCGGGTGTTAGCCTTAGTCATGCAAAATGACATTGGCGATATTAGGCATATTGGGCTGACTAATAACACTGACCGAAAGGTAACTATTGAAGACAGCACCGCCGCATTTAGTTTTTTCCATTTCGCGGGGCGATTCATAAAAAATTATTCGTTTGCAAAAGAATTTAAGCATCTACTCATTCGCTTTCCTCAATTGAGTTTCAAATAGTGGAACAATCACGCGAGCTTTGCAGTTTCATCATCCCTCATTTAGGTAGGGAAAATATGTTGATGGATACCCTGACCTCAATTAGCTTGTTAAATAAATCGGCAACTGATATTGAAGTGATTATCGTTACAAAAAATGAGAAGCTGCATTTCGATGTTGATGCACTGACTGAGGATATGGCCATACACATTATTTACGCATCACCGCATGTGACTATATCAGCGCAACGAAATTTGGGTTTTGCGCAAGCGACTGGAAATTTAGTCGCATTTTTGGATGCTGACATCAGTCTTGCTCAAAATTGGCTTACGGAGTTACGTCAATTGTTAACAGAGCAAACCAAGCTTGTTAGTGCAGTGCAAGTGGCCTCTGAAAATGCTAGCCCGCTTGAAATACTAAGAACTGAGTTAAGTAACGCTAATGTCGATTGTAACGTCGAATTTTTACCGGGCAGAAATTTACTTCTGACACGCGACACCTTTTTAACTTCTGGCGGCTTTCCTGAGCATTTAGTCACTTGCGAAGACTATGTTTTCACTCAAAAAGTGGGCGCACAGGGCAAGCTATTTTATTCCACTGCGAGCACCTATGTTCACCTAGGCGAAGATAAAGAATTTATTGAAATGGCAAAAAAAGAAGTCTGGCGAGGTCAGTCAAATTTAGCGTCGCTAAAAGGAAGAGATATTGGATGGTCTGAATATCCTAGTTTCATTGCACCGCCTATTTTTTCTTTTGGACTCTTATTTGCGCTGCTCTTTTCTGCATTAGGCATGAGTATACTAGCCACGTTAAGTCTCGTCGCCAGTATTAGCGTACTATCAATATACGCAGCACGACTAAACAAGCTTGCATCACCGGCCGTTTCAACAATTACCATTATTAAGTTTTACGTGCTGTATTTTCCTGCTAGAACTTGGGGTACAATTTTAGGCTTAATCAAACCAATTAGAACGAGTAGCCACCGTTGATTAATACGCCACGCAAAATGCATATATTACAGTTTATTTGTTCAACCGGGTTCTACGGAGCAGAGCGCTGGATTCTCGCCCTGTGTAATAATACACAAGACCCTAATGTGACATATAGTTTGGCTGTTACCGATGAAGTGGCATCAAAAAACCTCGAAATAGCAAAACATTTCAAACGCGATTGCGGTGACGTATTTGAGTTACCTATGGCGCATAAGTTTGATTACAAGGCGGTGACTAAACTTGCCAATTACATTAAAAAAAATAATATTGACGCTGTCCATACGCATGGTTATAAATCAGATGTTATTGGTGTGTTGGCAGCAAAAATCGCCAGAGTCCCTGTTATTGTTACTCCTCATGGTTTTGAAAACGCAAAAGACGCTAAGCTTAGGCTGTTTATCTGGCTAGGCTGCCAAGCCATGAAATTTGCTGATCATGTGGTTCCTTTATCACCGCAGTTAGTTGAAGATTGTAAACATTACTCGATTACAGAACCGCAATTAGTTTATATTCAAAACGGTGTAGATTTATCCGAAGTTGAAAGATTCAAAAACAAACCATTGTCACTAACTAAAACTAAAAAGCGTGTGGGTTTTATAGGTCAAATGATCAGTCGTAAAAACATCATCGATTTGCTCGATGTGTTTAACGCATTGCACAAAAAAATGGATAATGTTGAACTCGTGTTATTAGGTGATGGTGATTCACGCGCCACACTGGAAGAATATACGCAAACGCTCGAGTCAAAAGATGACATCCATTTTTTAGGTTATCGTGATGACCGCCTAGACTACTTAAAGAGCTTTGATTTATTCGTTATGACATCAACCCTTGAAGGTATACCGAGGTGTTTGATGGAAGCCTGTGCTATGGAAACTCCAGTTGCGGCTTATGACATTGCAGGTATTGATCAGTTAATCACTCACGAAAATACGGGGCTATTGGCTCGCTTAGGTGATAAAGCCTCCTTGTTGTTGACGTGGGAAAAGATACTAAAAGATGAAAAGTATGCGAGTAAATTAGGTATAAACGCGTGTAACTACGTTAATCAACATTATTCGGCTAAAAGAATGGCTGATGAATACATCGCCCTATTTAATCAAATATTGGATAACAAGGAAGTTAGCCTGTGAAAAATAAACCTGAATTAGTGTTTATACTCACCATTGATACCGAGGAAGAATGGCATTGGAATGGCCCGTTCCCAGAACAAGACTTCTCAGTGAAAAATTTAGAAAAGATACCAGCATTCCAGTCATTTTGTGAGAAACACGGTATTCGCCCCTGTTATTTTGTCGATTATGCGGCAGCCAAAGGCGCGGTCAAAAATAAAGTATTTGAACAGTCGATAAAACAAAACACCTGCGAATTAGGCGCCCATTTGCACCCATGGGCAAACCCGCCGTATTTTGGCAAACCCAACGAAACTAATTCACACGTGGTTAACCTACCAATTGAACAAGTAGAGGCCAAATTGGATGAATTAGTCTCTGTTTTTGTAAATGAATTTGATTACCAACCAACCTCATTTAGAACCGGTCGTTGGGGCATTTCAGAAGCAATTATGCAGCTATTGTGGTCACGCGGCTTTACTGTTGACTCCAGTGTTTACCCATATTATTCAAATAAGTTTTTCTCCTGCCAAGGCTCACCTATAGGTGCTTACTGGCCAGATACGAACAATGTTCTGAACGCCGGTGACCAGCGTAATATAATGGAAATACAAGCGAGTGTCGGTTTCAATAGAAAACACTTTTCAGTAGCCAACTCGATTCAACAAGCTGCAGAATCGGCACCGTTAAAATACTTAAGAACGGTTAGCATCCTTTGGTATTCTAATCTGCTCAGAAAAATTTATATGAGCCCTGAAGTCATGGAAGCCCAAGATATGGTTGCACTTACCCGCAAGATGCATGAGAACGGTTCGCCTTTTATCAATATGTTTTTTCATAGCTCAAACCTTATTGTTAATGGCACTGGCTTTTTTAATGTTGAAGATCCATTTAATGTAATATGTTCTCGGATAAAACAAGTAATCGATATCCTCTCTGAAGACTACACGCTGAATTTCATGACATTAAAAGAAGCTCAAATATACTTTTCACAAAATCCAATGATATTAAATACAAATGATTGAAGTTAAACAACTTAACCGCAATGACCAAAAAGCATGGGATCATTATGTTAATACATCAAATAAAACAACGCCTTACCATCGCTTTGCTTGGGGTCAAGCTGTAGAGCACAGCTATGGTTTCAAATCGATTTATGTGGCGGCTTTGCACGATAGTAAGTTGGTTGGGGTCATGCCATTAATTAGGATGGGAATGCCACTCAGACAAAAACGCTTAGTATCTCTTCCCTACTGCGACGGCGCCGGCGCCGTTGCCGACACGCAAGAAGCACTCGACGCATTGATAGCTTATGCTACCAATGATCTAACAAAACTGACTCAAGAACCGATTGAGTTGCGCAGTGCCGATACAAACACAGTGGGGTCTGAAACACTCGTTGACGGACAAAAAGTGAGAATGCTTCTGAATCTTGCTGCATCCCCCGATGAACAAATGGCGAACTTCAAGTCAAAGCTGCGAAGCCAAATTAGAAAAGCTGAAAGAAACGGCCTTACATCAGAGGTTATTGTTTATAACGACAGTGACAGTTTTGCCAAACATGTGGATAAATTCTATGAGGTTATCGCAGGTAATATGCGTTTATTAGGCTCACCGGTTCATTCCAAAGCCTGGTTTATGTCAGTACTGCGTGAATATGCTAACAATGCCTATATGGTACTGGTATCTAAAGAAGATATAGTGGTTGGTGGTGGCGTTGTCCTGTTAAATAACAACACAGCGTCAATACCATGGGCCTCAACTAATGTGCAATACAATGGACTAGCCCCCAACATGCTGTTGTATTGGACCGTGCTAAGTGAAGCTATAATTAAAGGTGCACAAGTATTCGATTTTGGGCGCTCAACGGTTAACGAAGGCACTTATAATTTTAAAAAACAATGGGGTAGCCAGCCTGCACCGTTGAATTGGGCTACTTATGAAAAAGGTAATGTAGGTGAAGTACTAGATATAGGTAAGTCGAAAGCTAGAAATTTACTTGAAAGTATTTGGCAAAAGCTGCCACTTTGGCTGGTTAATTATGTTGGGCCAAAAGTTAGGAAGTTTGTGAGTCTTTAATCATTAAGCTAATACGGTAACAGTATGTTTTACGCTAATGATATAGGCACTTCATTTTGTAGTGCCTTTTAAATCTACATAATCGGTATTTAAAATGTCATAGCTAAGGTAAATGAATGACCCAGCAAAAAAAAAACATTCTGCACATAACCTATGATATGCGCATAGGCGGCACTGAAATGGTTATTAAGAACATAATAGAAGGCTGCGATAATGCTTTTTCCATGTCTATATTTTGTATTGAAGAACCGCTTGGGCCTTGGGGGCAAGATTTACAAAAAACGGGTATAAAGGTAAGTACATTTGCAAGAGCAGACGGATTTGATACTTCACTGATAAGCGCACTTAGAAAACATATTAAAAAATACAATATTAACATTGTGCATTGCCATCAATATACTCCATGGGTTTATGGCACTCTTGCGGTTTTTGGCTTATCCACAAAAGTAATTTTTACGGAACATGGGCGTTTTTATCCTGATTCTAGTGGTTGGAAACGACGAATTGTTAATCCTCTGCTTGCTATGATGACACATAAACTAACCACAATTTCTAACGCCACAAGACAAGCTTTAGTAAACTACGAGTTTCTCAAGACTGATAAAATTGATGTAATTTATAATGGCATTAAAGGTCTTGAATTTGACGAAAATGCGGCATTAGATATAAGAAACAAACTAAAAATACAGGCGAGCGACATTGTATTCGGCACCATTGCGCGACTTGACCCTATTAAAAATCATAATATGATGCTCAGGGCGTTCGCTGACGTCACCAAGAAAAACCCTAGGACCAAACTTATTATTGTGGGTGATGGCGAGTTAATGCCAACATTAAAGTCACTTATTCAAGCACTCGATATAGAAGACAGAGTTATGCTTACAGGCTATATACCCTATCCAAAAGACTATTTAGGTATTTTTGATATTTTTTTATTATCGAGCTTAAGTGAAGGTACCTCAATGACGCTATTAGAGGCGATGTCGTTAGCTAAACCTTGTATTGTCACTGATGCAGGGGGAAACAAAGAAATCGTTACTCATGGTGAAACAGGATTAGTTACCGATAATGATAATATGCTTCAATTTTCTGACGCTATGCTGGCGTTAGCTAACGATAAAGACACGACACAGAAATATGGAAAAAATGCACGAGTGGTCTTTGAACAGAAATTTGATGCTAGTCATATGGCTAAAGAGTACGCAAACATTTATGCTAGCTAAATGTTTAAATGCCCATTTTTTCTGATAAAACATAACTAGTTCCGATCAAAGTTCGCTGCAGTTGTAAAAAGGTAGATTCAATATGAAATTGGCTTACAAAGCGTTTTTATCGTTTATATTGGTAATTAGTGGGGGATTAATGCTCCTCAATATTTACGGATTAACACAGGATTTACGTCCAAAAAATTTGACCGCTGATGTGCTAAGATTTGGTGAAAGAGATGTACAGCTTAGTAAAGACGATTTCTTTAAATTAATAGAAAAAAACCATCAAGAGTCATCCATAGAATATGCCAAACGGGTAACTAGAGTAATTGCCGATGGCACTGCTCATTTAGAGTGGGAGTCTCACGACCCCGTCTCTTTTCATCAATTAGTGCCTGCATGGGAAAACTGGATTATATTTTTGATGGGCAAATATTCGGGCATACCTGAGTACGAACGTTACCACTTCTCAAATCCTTATAAAAGTATTGAACGCGGCATTGGAATATGTGGTGATGCTTCGATTGTCATGAGCCAAATGCTAGAAAAAAATGGGATTGAAGCCCAGATATTGACCTTTCCTGGGCATGTTGTGGTTACCGCGAACATTGATACCCAACAGTTCATATTTGATGCTGATTTTGGTGTAGTAATTCCATCTTCAGCAGAACAACTAAATAAAGATGTTGGAGTTTTAAGGGGCCTTTACTCAAGCCAAGGTCATCCTGAAAGTGATGATCGTTTTTTTGAGTATACTTATTCGAAGGAGTTTAAAGTATGGGAAGGTCCTGAACATTTTATAACAAAAAAATTCTATTTTGAAAAGTTCGCTTATGTTGCAAAATGGATTGTGCCACTCTTCGGTTTAATCACATTTTTTGTGTTCATAAGAAAACGGTAAGACGTAACTAGAGATGCGTTCTATTTACTTGCATAGAAATACGTGTGATGTTGTTACAATCAGCAGTCAACGCTGCAGAAGCGGTCCGATCTGCGCAAAGTACAAAAACGCTCATTCAATCTCCTATAGAAATTCCAGAGTCGTATGACTATCAACATAACGGTGCTATTCAATCCATGCCTTGGATAGCTTTATCGTGAATATTCGATAAATAGTGACAAAACAAGGCCATGATTAAACTATAGCGAAACCTTCGCTAAAAAATGAGTATTCATAATTGAACAAAAGTAGCCATTTAGGATCAAAAATCAGAACGATTAATGGATAATTCAAGCAAATTACATCAAGGCTAACGAATTGAAAGACAGTCAATTCATCTAATCAAAGTAGGTGTTACTTCGTGAAGGGTAACAGACCCTAAAAATCATGTAATAACTGAAGATACTTCAAATTCACAATCGCTGATGCCTCCTATTTGAGCGGTATATTATGCAAATTGGTTTACGATGCGCAGCTTTTATTCTTATAGTTAGCTTTGTAAACGTATATGATACTATTGAAAAATAATTATAAGATGAGTTGACAATTAAAAAAGTTAACGGCTTAAGGACAATTGGTAATGAATTATTCAATTGTAATGTTCGCCTACAATGAAGAAAAAAACATTGAGCGTTCACTATCCAGTATTTATGCAAATATTGACAATGATTTGAGTCAGGTAATTGTCATTGCCAACGGCTGCACAGACGATACCGTAAAAATACTTAATCAATATGTAAAAGACAAAAAATTTGAAAAATTAACAGTTGTTGAACTTTCTGTCGGTGATAAATGCAACGCCTGGAATGAGTATATCCATCATATAGCGGCCGACGAGGACGTACACTTTTTTACAGATGCTGATGTCCAGTTCACCTCGAATGCTTTCGCTCAGATGGCCAAAAAACTGTTGGCGACAACAAATGCAAGTGCTATTGCAGGGTTGCCGTTTTCAGGTCGTAATATTAAACAATATAGACAAATGGTTACTGAGCAAAAGCTCCTTTTTGGAAATTGTTATGGTTTAAAAAATGAGTTTTTAGACCTCGTTAAAGAAAAACAATTTTACCTACCGGCAGGTTTGGGTTGGATTGACTCAGCCATTACAAAAATTGTAAAACGCGATATAACCGACATTGATGCTCCTATTAACGAAAGAATCACCTTCGATATTAATTGTGGTTATTTGTTTTCTAAACTTAGCGTTTTTAACTGGGATGATATTAAATTATATATTAGCCGAATTGCCCGATATAAAACAGGTCAGTTACAACAAGTGCACCTCGAAGACCTCAGCTATCTAAATTGGCCAAGAGATTTAAATGACATTAATAAAAAATTATTAAACCAAATTAATGAGGGTGAAATTAAATTGAATCCTCTATTAAAGAATAGGATTATTCGCCGACTACAAAAAAAAATAGTCCTTAATTAGAGAAATTATATGCCATACAAGCAAAAGAAGAGCTAGCAATCATGATTTTCAAACCCTTGAAATATTGCAGTGTTAACTATTTGAGTGAATAACATTGTCTAAAGCCAAATTAGCCTTAAAAGGGTCTGTAGTTCTTATTTGTACCAAAATGTCAGAAAAACTTCTGGGGTTAGTTAGTACTTTAGTGTTAGCCCGCATATTGCTGCCTGAAGATTTCGGTATAATTGCGATATCGCTTCTCGTCGTTTCTTTTATGAATACTATTGCAAATAGCGGTGGCCGCGAATACATAATTAGAAAAGATACGGTAAGCGATGAGGATATAAACACTTTTTGGACATTAAACCTTTGTCTCAAACTAGGCATTGTTGCTTTAGTTATGTTGGTAACGCCATTCATTGCCGGATACTACGAGGATGAACGGCTTTTGCCATTAGTACCTGTTTTATCCTTAATGCTGCTGATTGGTTCATTAACCAGTCCAGCATTAGTTATATGCCAACGAAACCAAGACTATATTCCTTTACTTAAAATTGATATTGCCAAGAAAGTATTTGCGATAACCTTATCTGTTTCAGCTGCTTTATACTTTCAAAATTACTGGGCGTTAATAATAGGGCATCTAGCCTCTAGTATGACTGGTTTTATTTACTCATACATAATGTTTAGTTACCGTCCTAAACTAACGCTTACCAAGCTGAGAGAACAATGGGCATTCAGCCAGTGGATGCTAGCTCGAAGTGTATTAGGATATACCCGATCCCAATTAGATACGTTCTTTGTCAGCACATTTTTTTCTGCTTCTGCTCTAGGTGGTTTTCACATTAGTAAATACATCTCAAATATGCCTGCCTCTGAGGTTTTAGCCCCAGCTCTGGACCCTTTGTTAGCGTCGTATTCCAAAACAAAGTATGTTGTTGAAGACTTTAAGCATCAAATAACATTAACAATCATCGTTGTTGCTGCGACAGCTTTTCCAATGGCAGCATTTGTCTTTTACAACAGTTTCGATATTGTCAGCTTTATATTAGGTGAAAATTGGTTAAAGTATGCTTCACTATTTGCACTTTTATCTCTTTTGGTAATACCTCAGGCAATTGGAAAGGTAGCAGGAAGCATAATTACATCTACTGGCAAAGTAAATCTGCTCTTTTATTACGATTTACTTTCATTAATTACCATGATCGGAATTCTCTATACTCTGCGCAACTCGACACTCGAATGGTTAACTCTAGGCAAACTTGCCACAGAACTAGTGATGGTATTTTGTTTATTAACAATTGGAACGCTAACAATGTTCCGGTCCAAAATTATATCTCTCTACGCAATTTTACTTGCCTCATGTGCCGCTGCATTTGGCTTGGGATATTTACTAAGTTTATTTAGCTTCGGTCTACCCGTTTTTTTTGAATTGGTAGCAAAATTTATAATGTTTTTTATAGGTTGGATAATTTTAATTATACTGTTTTTCAAATTATTTTTAGGAAAAAACCACGCGGCTTTGCATATTAAGTATCTTTTAGAAAACGGTTTTAAGGCAATTTTATCGTCTATTAAGAGGCCTCGTGATTCTAAAGAATAGAAGTTAAGTGGCCTAATTAATAGCGTTCAACGACTTAATATTTAGTTGTCAAAGTCATAGCATATTATAGAGACCACCCCAAATAAGGTCGTTATCTATTGAATAAATTAATTACACCGAATCTTCCCGCACGCGGCGTTTTTACTAGCATAAAGATTGACATAGGTTGCATTTCATGCCATATTTTTAAGTCATTTGTATATTAATTTTGATACTAATAACTAGGACTACATAACCCGAACCCCATCCATTTCATTATGATCTAGCTCTTATCTCTTGCGCGAGCCCAAACGCGATATCGAGAAAGAGCATTTGCATTCATATTGGGAATTAATGGGGAAATTAGTGAGACTAATTAACATCATGTTCATATTATCAACTTTAGTCCTAATCAGTGCGTGTGGCGGAGGCGGTTCCGAAAGCCTTGCCACAGAGACTCCAAGTGCACCGCAACCTTCGACAGTGATGGAATATAGCATCAGTGGAACTGTATCAGGCCTTGTTGCTCCCCAACTTACAATACAGAACAACTTAGCTGACGAAATATCAATTGATTCAGATGGTAGTTTTGTCTTCCCTACGGACTTTGAAAACGGGTCCAATTATGAAGTGTTAATTATAGTTCAACCTCCCGCTCAAACTTGCAGTATAAATAATGCTAGTGGCCAAGTTACCAATCAAGATGTAACTGATGTCACTATCAGATGCGAAGATAATACATCAACGCCAGAACCGACGACGCCGGTAAGCGAATATAGTATCAGTGGAACTGTATCGGGTCTTATCTCTTCGCAAGTTATAATCCAGAGCAACTTGGACGACGAAATCACAGTTGAGGCAGACGGTAGTTTTCTTTTCCCTATTGCTTTCCAGAACGGTGCGACCTACCAAATACAAATTATAGTTCAACCTCAAGCCCATACTTGCAGTATCAGCAATGCTAGTGGGCAAATTTCTGATAACGATGTGACTAATATCGCAATTACCTGTGAGGAGATAGCTTACGATATAGTTTATGTCAGGTATCCAAACGAAAACGATGAAGATCAATTTATAGACATTCCTCAGGGAGAACATGCCTATAACATCTCTGCTGGTGCGGACTTAATGTTGTTAAAAAATGACGGCAGTGAGGTGGTGCTGGTAGATTGCGACCAATGCAGTGTCATGGATCCATTTATCTCGTTTGATGGCAAAACTGTTTATTACTCTCTCATAGAACAACCAACACAAAAATCGGCTAGTTGGATTTACAAAATAAACCTTAGCGAGGGTATCTATGAGCCTATTCGTTTAACCTTTGATGATGGTTTTGATTCTGCATTGTACGCTAACAATACAACCCCCTCTCACGATCAATCTAGTGAGAGAGGTATTCGCGATATGGCACCTTCTCCCCTTGCCGATGGGCGTATTGTTTTCACTTCAAATCGCTCAGCACTAACCACTTTTCGTCCAGAGACAGACGCTATTGTGACAGGAAGTGTGCAGCAACTTTATATAATGGATGATCACGATGGGACTGCCAACACTAAAGAATTGTCCAATTTAAAACTCCTTGAAACCGGCAACTTGCACTTAGTGCAGCATCCCTTCCAACTTAAAGACGGACGAATTATGTTCTCTACATGGCAAGATGTAGGAACTAAATATAATTATGCAATGACATCGTTGTTTACGATCTACCCTGACGGTTCGAATTTAATGCAATTTACGGAACCTCATGATCACCATAAAAATTTAGACCATTTTGCGACACAGTTGGCTGAAGAGAGTATTATTTCCGGCTACTACTACCCCTCATTTGATTATGGCTATGGTTTATTAATGAGATATCCAATTAGTTCAGATGGTCCTGATTTTTTACGTGAAAATGTCGACCAAACTTACACATGGGGTGGTCAAGGAAGAATAAGCTATAGAGAGTTTGACCGAAAGGGAACAGAGAGCATTACGCCCCACACCATTCCCTTAGATCGACCAGCCCCTAATCTGTCGGGTAAGTATTCAATGCCCTCTGCAACCGTTCGAGATGGCCTTTTAGTGGCATATTCATCTGGTTCAGTAAATCATTTCAAAGCTGTCTGCGACAAAGCAGTCAATTTATGTGAACCATTAAGATCGGGAATATATCTGATAGAAGATGCTTCGAAGACTATAATTACTGACCCAGCATCATTAACAACCATAAAAGATGATCCTAATTATAATGAAATTTGGCCAAGAGTTGTTGCTAGCTACTATGATATTCATGGACAAGAAACGCCCGACCTAATTGAGCGTGATACATTGGATGTCAGACTAGTCGAAGGTGAGGCCGCAGGATTAGTTGGCTCCTCGTCAATGATGAACAGAGAACCATTGAATGAAAACAGTCCAGATCCATTTAAGCCAGTGTCAAGTCGAGAAAAGAATGATGGTAACTGGCGTATTGAAGGAGCTGAAGCGGGCGTTGTTAATGATGCAGATATTTACGGTGTACGAATTATTGTAGCCCCACCTAAGCCATTTACTAAACCAGTAAGCAAAGGTTCCAACAGAGATGACTGGGAATCTATTGAAAGACATCTAGCCGACACAAGACTTAAGGACGTCGTTGCTCGTTATGGATCGCTCCATGGCGAACGATGGGAGATATTAGGTGAGTTTCCATTGACTCATACAGAAGTCACCGATGAACAGGGTAATGCTGATACTTCATGGGTAGCAAAAGTGCCTGCGGATACGCCATTTTTTATCCAAACGCTAGATGCTAATGGAATGACGGTTATTAGTGAACTAACATGGCGAGGAGTGAAGTCAGGTGAGAAAAGAACAGATTGTGGCGGTTGCCATGCACATTCAGTTGAGCCTTTGGATTTTGCCTCCACGCAAGCTGGACAGAGCAGGCCGATAACTGGTGTGGCTAATTTAGAGCTTTCTGATCCCATTATTCAAGAAGGTTTGTGGGATCTAACGCAAGGCGATGTGCCATTGTTCTCTGACGCGGGTGTCGACAAGCACCCTGGTTACTCCTATGGAGTCGAGTTTACTCGTGATGTTTTACCAGTTATAAATTCTAGCTGTGTCTCCTGTCATACAGTCGACGGCACGGGCAGTGCACTAATATTAGATGGAAGTGATAATTTGGGTGATGCTTATAGCTCTTTAACAGACGATAGTGAAAATCTATACAGCTATCCGCAAGTTAGTAAATACTTGCGTGTTCCACAAGCTCGCCAAAGTCTGTTGACTTGGATTGTGTGGGGAGAGCGTCTTGATGGCCGAAAAAATAGTGACCGAGACGACGATGTAGACTACCCATCAAGCCATCCAACAGTTTCAATAACAGATTTGGAGAAAAGAAACATTGCACGTTGGATTGATTTAGGATCTCCAATAGATTTCCCTGAATTAAATATGTCTGGACAAGCAGGTTTCAGATATACCGATGATTATCAATTACCTGTAATTAATATAAATCAACCAAAGCATGGCGAAAATAATAAAAACACAGCAATCATTGGCCTTGCTGATGCTAAATCGGGCCTCAATTGGAGTAGTTTGATAATTTCATTCTATCCGACTGATGGATCTGAAGATGCACAAAATATTAGCCAATTCAATAAATCAAATCGGAATGTCATTACTTTTAATTTGCCAGCAATGATAGAAAGTGAAAGCTATATTTTGAAAGTTGAAATTTTTGATAATGCAGGGAACAAAAACATTCAGACCAGCAATTTCAGTTGGAAGCCGTAAGCTAAAATAAATTAGGCTTATATTTGTGGCTAGTAGACGCTTAACAAAATAACTTAGGAGCAGATAAGTTATACAACCCAGGTGAGGTCAAATTTTCGGCTATTCGCGATCGCTAAACAATGCAGATAACTGTAGTATAAGACCGGGTTGTAAACCGAACCTGCTAACATTTCGTTTCTTCATTGTTTGTGCGCGGCCAAATTGCCTTAATATTAATATAGAGCTCTTGTTTTGTTAAAAATCACAGTTTATTTCATACTTCTATATGCCATCCTATCGTTGTTTCTCAATCCATGGATTCCGCTGCTGGTTTACTACTTAAACGGAATTATGCAGCCGCAATTTATATGGCCATGGACATTTCCTGAATTTTCAATTTCAGTCTCAAAGATATTAGCCATTACAAGTATATTAGCGCTCATCAAATCGATGTTGTCAGGGCAAGTTGATTTTGCAATTTACAAATCGAAGCAAAATTTGGCTTTGGTAGCAATGTGGATATTAATGCATTTATCAGACGCAATGAGCCCTTTCCCTGAATACTTTGCAGGAGTTAAATCTCACATAGTGCTTAGTGCTATGGACACAATTGTCATACTCTATTTTGTTGGTTTAGGTATTTTGAGTAACCAAGCAATGTACGAAAAAGCGTTTAAAAATTTAAGCATCATGTTTGCATTTATAACCGTTTATTACATTTATTGGTCTAATGACATGTATTTTAGTGACCGGTGGGATATGTTTACTGATGGCCGGTTAAACAGTCCAAAAGGCTCTAATATTGGCGATCAAAACGCGCTTTCGGCATTGCTAATAATGGGTATGCCATTTCTACTCATTGGCTACTTTTATATTAAAAATAAAATGCTCAAATTATTTTGTTTAGCTTTGATCCCGATTTTATGGCATTCAATATTTTTGTTCGGATCCAGAGGTGCAATGATTGCATTGGCTGTAACTACTTTTGCTGCATTAAGAATGCTTGGGGCGCACAAAGTAGCAGGGTTAAATACGATAAAATTTAAGCAAGTTGGACTATTCAAGAAGTTCATTTTAGTTAGCTTTATTGGAGCAGCTGTTACCCAGGGTGGGATTATGTTGAGTAGGACCACAGATACTGCTGAAAGAGCGACACAAAAGACAGAAGAACCACTTAATCCTCGACTAGTATCCTGGATGGTTGGCAAAAAATTAATTCTAGAATATCCTATTTTAGGCGCTGGTCCACAGCGTTTCCAAATGGCTTCAAAGCAGTTATTCCCTGGAGAGTCAGTTCACGTTGCTCACAACACCTTTATTAATTTTTCAGCTAATACAGGTTTACCTGTTGGCTTACTCTTTTTGTCAATGTTTTGGTTTAGCTATAAAAACTTTCAATATTGTAAGAAAAATGAAATTGAAAAATACCCTATCCTTGATTTTGTTGACAAAAGCTGTGCCTCTGCGCTAATCGCATATTTTGTGGCCGCATTATTTCTAGATATGATTATATTTGAAGCTTTTTATTTTATTCTTATGTTGAACTTGGCAAAGCAGTTTGTATTTGAAAAAGAACTAAAACTTGCAGCTTCAAGTGAAAACACAAAAGAACCGAAGGCAGCAGAAAAAATTCCATTAGGTCCATTGATTTCTTAAATAGACTTATCAACGGATTTAGTTGGTACTAGAAAAGTGTCTAGTAGCTTGGTTTTTTTAATTAATGGAGGAATACTGACACTAAGAATAAATGTTACTGTGGCGATTGCAATATTAAGTAGTTGTGTACTTTCAATTGCAAGATGATGCAAAATCCGAGTTAAATAATAATTAACGTAGAATAGCAATGCACCGTGAAAAATAAGAATATACAAGCTTGCGACACCAAAAAACAGACATATTCTAGTCATAATTATATTTCTATTCATTATCAGAGAAACGCTCAATACTAAATAAATCCCCAAAAAGCCCTCCACTACAACTAACAATGGCTTTGTGATTATCCGTTCATTTAAGTTAATATCAGTCGTTGTAAAAAAACAGATTATGAAAAACAAGAATCCAGCTAGAACGAAATATGCCCACGACAACTCAATATTAATCACTTGCTTTCTTAAAACATATCCACCCAAAAAGAAAATCAAACTAAAAGGTAATAAATCGATCGAAAACGGGAGCCCTCTAATAGGCTCATCAAATCCAAATACGTTAATTTTTACTAAAGTTAGCTGATTGCTTACTAAATAACTTAAGGCTATTAAACCGATAAAAAAGCAAACATTTGCAAAGACACTCCTTTGTTCAAATCTATATAACCGAATAATTAAATAACCAACAATAGTGAGAACAAACAAATGGGTCAAAAACCATAAGCTTGTCCAAGATATTGAATCCCCTACTCCATAGAAAATACCTATAATGTCGCTTTTAAATTTTCCATCTTTAAATGGGAAAAATAGAGCTATAGTCGCTGATATTAAAAGCGTAACAAAATATGGCTTAAGAAGTATTCCACATTTACGTGTTACAAATACGATAACACTACTTTTTGAACTAATAAAAACACCAGCAAGAAAAAAGAATAGAGGCATTCTTAACAAACCTAAGGCATCAATTAATGCGGGTAAAAAATCACTGATCTTACTATGGTTCATAGCGACTAAAACTATAGAAATTCCTTTTGCTATATCAATATGTTGTACTCGAAGATTTAAATTATCTGTCATCGTTTATTTCCAAAGTGCATCGAAAAACGGAACTAGCGACTGCATGAACATAATAAATAATGCAAAAGAATAACGCATTAAGCAATCAATAACACAGTTTACTGTTTGACTAACATTGCATTGTAATGAGACTTCAATCCAATCAAGTTTGTTCCGAGTCTCATAAATGAATTATATCTATGACAATAGGAAACTAAAAATTATAGAGCTAGAAGATGTATATCAAACTTTATCCAAACGTAAATAATGTATTCATGGTCGGCGATAAGTAAGCCAGACTGAGATAATCGACCGAGACTGCTAACAACATTTTAAAAATAGCTTACTTAATCTAATCACACTTAATTATCGGCTTTATGTAATTCCTTATATAGTTTCTCAAATTTTGAAATGAAAACAAATTTATTGAACTGTTTCACAACACTTTCCCGCGCTGCTAACGCTAATGCATCTCGCTTTTCTGGATTAATCAGAAGTAACTCTATAGCTTCTGCAAGTTTTACGGGACTAAACGCCGGCACAAGTAGCCCAGTCTTATCATGCTCTATCGCTTCTGGTATGCCATTAATGTCAGTACTTACGATTGCTTTTTGCATAGCCATTGCCTCTAAAATAGCGATTGGAAATGCCTCTTGATGTGAAGCACAAACCACTATATCTAGGAAATCAATGCGACTTAGTACGTCAGGTACTTGTCCATGAAAAGTCGTGAGTTCTGTTAAACCAAGTGCCTTCGCTTTTGTTTTTAAATATCCTTCACGTGGCTCTTCTAAGATATCACCACCTATCACATGAAAGTGCAAGTTAGTGTGCTTCTCAGCCAAAATGTAGGCCATATCAAGGAAGTCATCATGGCCTTTCCTTTCTTGTAAGTTGGCAACAATGCCTATCTCAACCGAATCTCGTTTCAACTTTTTACCCGGCACAAAGCGGTCAACATCCACACCATTGTGGATAGTTGTTAAGTGCATTTTGGGTACTATTTTTGCGAGATGTCCACCAACGTCTTGTTTTAGATCTTCGCTGCAAAAAACACTCATATGTGGTTTCGGTAGTCTTTTTATTAACCATGATAAGTGCTCAAAGGAAAATGGAAAGTGATAATGGGAAAGCAATTTTGCTCCAGCTAATTTGGCACCTATTGCAACTGCTCTGGTACAGTATGGATCAGCAGTATGAACAATATGTATGCTATTTTCTCGTAACCACTTATTCCATATAGTCGCTTGTCTAATTGTCGAAATGAGGTTAGAAAAGCCGGGTTGCTCAATTGGTAGCTTTGAAAAACTGATCTTATATTCATTTGCCCATTGCTCGAGAGAACCGTTTTCTGGACAAACGAGGTAACACTTGAAGTGTTCAGAGTTTATGGTGTTCATGATCATCTGAGAAACACGCTCTGCTCCACCTATCTTTGCTACGCTGTGAACAATAGCTATGTTTATCATTTTATACACTCTTAAATACGATACTCATGTATGCTGCCGTCTCAAACTTCGTCAGCAAATAGAGTTCCAGTTCTACATTTAAAGTTAATATACACGAATCGTGATAATTTTTGGTAAAACATAATACCTAAAATATTTACGTTTTAATATGGCGTTCACTAAGTCAACTAACCAATAATTTGATAATTGAAATGCGCCCATATCTTCATGCATCCTGTGATTCTTGGTAATTAACTATTTTACATAACCTCAAGAAAATTTATATCGACCCATTCGATTTTAATTGCTAAAAATGTATTTTTGTTTCAACATAAGTCTGAGGAACTTGATTACAATTATAAAATTTATAAAAGATTGGAAGCAAGATGATAAAGCAACTCATAATAATAAGCGGAATGCATCGCTCATCGACATCATTAATAACGCAATACTTTCAGCTCTGTGGGGTCTCGTTAGGGGATAATCTAATAGGTGCGTTTAAAGACAATAAAGATGGATACTTTGAAAATAGCACTATCGTAAAATTACATCAAAAATTAATTATAGAAAAGAGCTTTAATTTATTTAACTGTAAAATACAAAATATATATTCCGAAGAGTCTAAGAGTATAATACTCAATGAAATCGAAAATTTAACGCTTAAGGGTGATGTTTGTGGTTTCAAAGATCCGCGAAACTTGTTGTTTATTGAGCCTTTAACAAAACTATTGCCTAATGCTAAACACATATTAATTTATAGATGTTTTGAGGAAGTCATTGATTCATTAATTAGAAGAGCAACTGATGTCGAGATAAGGAAAAAACCTTGGTTGGCGGCACAAGGATGGATAGCCTACAACTCAAGTCTGATTAAACAGATAGAGACGAATGAAAAAGACTGCATATTGTTCAAAGATACACAAATAATCAATAAATCAATAGAATGTGTCGAATTAATAAACGCTAAATTTAATATAAACCTACGTTCGACATCAATAGACCAAATCTATAAACCTAATTTAACCAAACGTGATGGTAAGTTTACTTGGAAGACCAGACTGCTATCTTTCATATACAGCCGAAAAATTAAAGCTATCAGCAAAAAGCTAGAATCCCTTTCAAGTCTGCTTACAACATGAAACAAGAACTACCACTTAACAATCTGAGAAAACTGAAGTTTAATGATACTTGATAGCTTGACGATACTCTTTTTTTACTTAACTCTAAAGTTTCGAATAGCATCCTGAGTTCTAAATCGACGCCACTTATACTGAAGTTGAATTTCACCGATTATTGCTTGATGGCATTTGTAATAAGCTTTTTGCAGTTTGCTAATCTTTATTGGTTTTCCTACCCTCTGATAACCGAAGTCGTCAAGCATATCACCTGCGACATGTTCAATAACATCAATCTCATGTACCGATAATTTTTGTTGCCATTTTTTAGTTAACAGCATGTCTGGCTTTTTAAAAGTGTGCATGTTCTCTTTTTTAATTTCGTAATAGCTTTCCTTCTTATTGTAATTCAGCATTTCTGCATCAAATTCGACGTTTAGAAACGAACATGCAGCCTTCATTGATGACTCAAGATCCTGCAGCATGTCCTCAAATTTGATGAAAAAAAAGTTTTCAGGCATTGTTTTCATGAAGGCTAATTGTTGTGTCACTTCATTCTTCCAACGAATTGCACCTGTATATGCATTCGTACCCAAACCCCATTTGTTTTCCATGTAAGAGTTTGTGACGCCGCGTCCGTCGCGTAATATGATTATAAACTTTGAATCGGGCAAGAAATCTTTTAAGACATCGATGTATTCTGTTAGTTGTGGGTCTTTGAGACCCCATACTTTACATCCGTTTTGTATAAACTCATCAATATCAATATTGTCGTGGCGCGTTAATTCAGCTTTTATTTTATTGATTAAAATTCTAGGACTTTTTTCACCATCAAAAATAGAAGGCAGTTCAGCCTCATTTTGTACAAATATATCTTTGTGAGCAGAGAGTATCCTAGTCAACAAAGTTGTACCTGAACGCTGTGTACCCATCACGAATAATGGCCAAATATTTTCTTTTGTTTGATTATGTGACATTTATTAACCCTATTGAGTAACTATTTTTTATTATTTCGTCCGCAATTATAAAAAGTTTGCTTCATTATATTTCGACTAATAAAGCTCTTTAGGTGTCTTCACTTAAACCTAATACAGATGTAATCTATTATTGATAAAAACCGCAAGCCGAGCAAAATGCGTGTCATATGTCAGCAGTGGCGCTTATTTTACTTCATGTACCTCTGCCACCACATCTCAAACATTAACATCGACCAAAGTAATGAACTATGATCCTGCTGCTCATTTTGATGTTGACTCCACAACACATTAATCTGCTGCACATTAAAAATGGTGGCTAAACCCTTCACTTCATCAATAAGATATTGTTGAGCTATGTCTTTTATCTCAGATCTAAACCATTGCGCTAATGGCACTGAAAAACCCATTTTCTTTCTATACAGGATATCGTCACT
>JBLIKA010000040.1:0-26962 GCA_047637355.1 Glaciecola sp.
ACTTCTGCAACAACTACTGTCGGAGCATCCGGCGCTTTGCTAGTCGGTTGTGAAGAAGTTGCGCTAGCATCTCCCTCAATTTCTGTCTGAGCCTGTTCAGCAGATATCGTCGGCGCTGTTATTTCCGCATTTGCAGTATCGTCCAGCTGCTTGGCTCTGCTCGCTTCAGGTTCATCAAATTGCAATTCATCCTGCACAGAACTTGCATCATCAGCGCCGTCAGGAGCACTCTTCTCGTCTTTATCTTTTTTGCGACGTTGTCCCGCAGCTCTAACATGTCTCGGTGAACGTCGTCCTCTGCCTCGAGGTGCCTCTGTATCACCTTTGGGTGCGTTGTTGTCTTCAACCGATAAAGAATCCGTGTTGCTAGCCTCTGTCGCATCTTGCTCAACAACGTCAGCTGCTGCTGTAACGTTTGCTTCTGCAACTGCTGGTTGGACGTTAGGTTGGTCTTCAAAGTCATGTTGCTCAGAATCGTTTGCTCTGCTTACCGCTGACTCTTCAGCCTGGTTACCTGGTGCCGGCGCATCAGAATCTTCATTAACACGTATACTGTTTTTCGTGTCTCTGCGTTTTCTTCGTTCGGCTGGTGCTCTCTTCTTCACCGGCTTAGGCGTCGCATTATCCGATGCTACTTCAATACTTTCATCTTGCTTTGCAACCTGCTTTTCAACGTGCTTTTCAGGTGCTGATTTCCGTTGATCACTCTTTTGCTGATCAGGACGGTCATTATTGTTGCGACGCTTACGATTATTCGGACGTTCACCTTGTGACTTGTCTTGACGTTCAGTCGCAGATTCAGCTTCTGCAGTATCCGCGGTGCGAGTTGGTTCTTGGCCAGCGCCTTCTGGACGAGGTCCTCGAGGATTATTTCTAATACGCTTATTCTGGTTTCTATTTCTATTATTGTTGTTGTTGCGACGCGGAGGCACGACCTCAGGTTGCTTTTCTTCTTCTTCAAAGAGTGACTTGAACCAAGCAATCGCTTTAGTGACGACAGACGGTTCAACTTTTTCTATTTTTGCAGCAGGCAAAGGTGCTGGAGAAGCTTGTTCAGGGGCTGACATACCTGATATTGCAGGCTCTTCGCGCACAATAACTTTAGGAGCTGTTGTGTCTGCAGCGGTTTGTGGTACTTGCGATAACTCTATGTTATAGCTGATATCATCGATTTTATCATCCGGACGACGACGCACAATTTCATAATGCGGTGTTTCGAAGTTAGGATTTGGAATAATCAATAATTCAACGTTATGGCGCTTTTCAACGCTATGTAATGCGCGTCTCTTTTCATTCAACAAATAAGTTGCCACGTTGATTGGTAATTGAGCTTCGATTTGTCCAGTATTATCTTTAATACTTTCTTCTTCGATAATACGTAAAACAGAAAGTGCAAGGGACTCTGTTCCGCGAACGGTTCCATGACCGCTGCAACGAGGGCACACGTGATATGCTGACTCACCAAGCGACGGACGTAAGCGTTGGCGCGACATTTCGAGCAAACCAAAACGAGATATACGGCCAAGCTGAATTCGAGCTCTGTCGGGTTTGACAGCGTCTTTCATTCTATTTTCAACTTCACGTTGATGCTTCACTGGAGTCATATCGATAAAGTCGATCACAACTAGACCACCTAAGTCACGCAAGCGTAATTGTCTGGAGATTTCATCAGCTGCTTCTAAGTTTGTATTAAATGCAGTTTCTTCAATATCACCGCCTTTAGTCGATCTCGCTGAGTTGATATCGATAGAAGTTAATGCTTCAGTCGGGTCAATTACTATAGAGCCACCAGAAGGTAATCGGACTTCGCGTTGAAATGCTGATTCAATTTGACTTTCAATTTGGTAGTGACTGAATAAAGGAACGTCGCCTTCGTATAATTTAACGCGGCTAACAAAATCAGGACGAACTAACTCAATGTGCGCCAATGCTTTTTCAAAGACAGCGGGGTTGTCGATAAGTATTTCGCCGATGTCTCTGCGTAAATAGTCTCGAATAGCGCGAACAATGACGTTACTTTCTTGATGTATTAAGAAAGGTGCAGGTTTCGACTCTGACGCCTTCATAATGTTAGACCAGTGGTTAACTAA
The DNA here is from genome assembly GCA_047637355.1 of Glaciecola sp. GTDB lineage: Bacteria > Pseudomonadota > Gammaproteobacteria > Enterobacterales > Alteromonadaceae > Glaciecola. The sequence continues at coordinate 2,091 of JBLIKA010000040.1, forward strand.
AACACCCAAGTCCCATTGTAGCTCTTCATACGATTTGCCAACGCCGGCAGTACGCACAATAAGACCCATGCTGTCAGGCAATTCTAGTTTACCTAATGCTTGTTTAAGCTCGGTTCTTTCATCACCTTCAATTCTTCGTGAAATACCGCCAGCCCTCGGGTTGTTAGGCATTAACACTAAATAGCTACCTGCAAGAGATATAAAAGTTGTTAACGCAGCACCTTTTTGGCCCCGCTCCTCTTTATCAACTTGAACAATAACTTGTGTGCCTTCTCTAACAACATCTTTAATGTTGGGGCGGCCTTCAAGCTTGTAACCAGGCGGGAAGTAAGTTTTTGCAATTTCTTTTAATGGGAGGAAACCATGACGGTCAGCACCATAGTCTACAAATGCAGCTTCTAAACTTGGCTCAACCCGCGTGATTGTTCCTTTATAGATGTTTGCTTTCTTCTGTTCGTGACCAGGACTTTCAATATCTAAATCGTAGAGTTTCTGCCCGTCTACAAGGGCGACACGCAACTCTTCAGATTGAGTTGCATTTATTAACATTCTTTTCATTGTATCTAACTCAGTATAGGAATAGTCCTAGTAGATACAGTTTTGAATTAACTGTGTGACTGAGCCTCACGGCTGAGTTAAATTGTCCTTTGATGCGATATCGGAAATTGCAAGTTCTTGTTTATTATGATATTTACAAACTTTCATTGCACAACAAATCCAACAACCCTTTACTTTAGGGCGTCCTTTTACAATCTTTTAAACTAATGAGCTTAACTCACTAGCGTTAATTCAAATCTGTTCAACAGTCTATTTACCTGTTTAATTTAACCTTGTTGCATTTGTTTTTGAATGCAGTGCATATCGTTCTCAGCACTCTTTATCAAGGCCACATTCATTTTATTAAATTGAATGTTGGTAATTGGTGTCGTAGCGCCCGCGAATACTCATTTTGGTATGTAGGGCTGACTTGTCAGTTTCTCTATTTTGTAACGGGTCACTGACCCGTTGTAATGCTAATAATAGATGGATACTGTCGCACCGCTATATAGTATTGCTTATATCGTACTGATAAACAAGTAGCAAGTAACTAAACTTCCTTTTAAAAAAACTAGAAAAACAGTGATTTGCAGGCGTATTCAATCCAAAGGTGAGATATAATGATCTGATGAATGAAGAATATAATAATGTACAAACTATTGAAATTGATGAAGACAATCAGTTTCAGCGCATAGATAATTTCCTGACCAGTAAACTTAAAGGCGTTCCGAAGAGCATGATTTATCGGATCGTTAGAAAAGGTGAGGTCAGAGTAAATAAAAAAAGAGTTAAGCCGGAGTATAAATTGATGATAGGTGATGTTGTGCGCGTTCCTCCAGTTCGCACAACAGTAAAAGAACAGGTCAACGTTAACTTGAACCGGGTTTCTACACTGGAAAGTCACATTATCTTTGAAGACGACCGCATCATTGTATTTAATAAGCCCTCGGGCCTTGCAGTACATGGTGGCAGCGGACTTAATTTTGGCGTCATTGAAGGCCTGCGCGCCTTGCGTCCACAACACCAGTTCTTAGAGTTAGTTCACCGCTTGGATAGAGACACTTCGGGCTGTCTATTAATTGCAAAAAAACGCTCAGCGTTAAGGGATTTGCACGAACAATTGCGTAATAGACAAGTTGATAAACGGTACCATGCGCTTGTTGCTGGAGACTGGCCTGCGGATTGTTTTAAGATTATTGCGCCACTACAAAAGAACGTGCTCAAAAGTGGTGAAAGACTGGTCTCAGTATCTGAACAGGGAAAACCTTCTGAAACACGATATCGAATATTGAAAAGCTATTCGCGTTCTACTCTAATTGAAGCGAGCCCTGTAACGGGGAGAACGCATCAAATTCGCGTGCATTGTTTACATGCGGGTCACCCGATTGCAATGGATAGCAAATACGGCGATGATGAATTTGATGCTCATCTTAAAAAATTAAAATTTAACCGATTATTTTTGCATGCAAAAAGTCTTTCCTTTAGACATCCTGTCAGCCAAGAAAGAGTTAGATTCGAAGCAGACTATGACAGTGCGTTAAATAAATTAATAGAGAAGCAAAGCGATGAAATTTGAATACATCATCTTTGACTGGGACGGGACAGTCATGGATTCCGCAGCTAAAATTGTTTCTTGCATGCAGAAAGCCGCTGAATTAGGGCAAATTGAGATACCCACGGCTTCGCAGGTTCAGCATATTATTGGCATTAGCCTACACCCAGCAATTAAGCAGTTATTTTCAATTAGTGATACTAAGGCGGATGAAATTGTCACTCATTATAAGAGTGTGTTTCTCGACAAAGATCAGACGGCGTGTCCGCTGTTTAACAAAGCCACTGAAACTTTGGGGTATCTGCAGCAGAATGCCAGATTAGCCGTTGCCACGGGTAAAGCGCGTCGGGGTTTAGAAAGAGCTTGGGCTAAAACTGATACCAAACGCTTCTTCGAATTATCCCGTTGTGCAGATGAAGCAGAATCTAAACCAAGCTCGGATATGTTGTTGCAAATAATCAAAGAATGGAATATTGAGCCGGAACAGGCATTGATGGTCGGTGACACTATTTATGACATGCAAATGGCTGAAAATATTGGAATGCCCAGAGTAGGGGTCTCTTATGGAGTGCATGACAAGGCTGAATTATTAAAACATAAACCACTTAGCATTATTGATAGTTTTGATATGATGAAAATATACGTTTAATAAAAAGCAGGTTCTGCGTTACTCAACAGTCAGTTTCAGTGGTTCGCTGTTGTTGCGCTAACAAAATATTATAACCAATATTAATTAGCATTTTATTTAAAGCTATTAGTGGTAATCCTATAAGCGTGTTTGGGTCAGTAGATTCAACGCTATCAAACAACGTAATGCCCAGTCCCTCGACTTTAAAACTTCCTGCACAATCTAGGGGTTGCTCAATATTGATATAGTTCTCTATTTCACGCGCGCTTAGCTGCCTAAACTTCACGTCAACGTATTCTGAAATAATTTGAGGGGCATGTTTTGGTGAAAGGCAACATAGGCCAGTAACAAATCGAACCGATTTTCCAGAACAAGCTGATAATTGGCTTATTGCATTAATTACGCTACGAGGTTTTGTTAGTACGTTAATTGTAGACAATCCATTACTGATTTTCTCTTCCTTTATGTAGGCAACTTGATCCGAACCGATAATGATTGAGTTGGGCTGAGACTTTTGAATTGCTAGCGCCTTCTCATAACTGAGTCGCTCTACTAGTGTCGACGGTGTTTCACCATGCAGTCGTGACTCGTCAATATCTGGAGACTGAGTAGTAAAGCGTTGTCCTAATTTGGCGAATTGTTGTTTGCGGTATGGAGAAGAGGATGCGAGTATTAAATTGTGTTTAAACGTATACATAGTGTGTAACTCTTGAATAATTGAAATACTGACGAGTATTCTAGCTATATTTCGTTCCATTCGCCTAAAAACTTTGACTCACTGCTGGTAAACATTTAGAATGCGCGCGCTATGGATAAAGTCAAACTACCCAGATTAATAGATCCACTGAAAAGTGCGATGAAACGTTCAACCTACGTTGGCGTTTATTCTACCTCTTTAATGGAGCGGTTGGTCGGGTCTGTAATTTCTTGTGATGACCTTGTTTCCGTGGATATTAAGTTTTTAAAAGACGCGCAGAGTCTTACTTACTTTCAAGGGACAGCGAAAGCACAAGCGACATTGCTTTGCCAGAGATGTAACCAAGAATTTTCTCATTCAATTAACGTTGAATTTTGTTTTAGTCCCGTGCAGGGAGCTGACACAGAGGAAGAGTTACCAGAAGCTTTTGATCCAGTAGAGGTCAATGACCATGGAGAGATCGATTTACTTCAATTAATTGAAGACGAGTTGATTTTGTCACTACCTATTGTTGCACTTCATGCAGAAGAAAATTGCAGCGTAGGGCCTGATGATATGACATTCGGAATAATCGAACCGGAACAAGAGCGTAAAAACCCATTTGCGGTTTTAAAAGAACTTAAGCGAGACTAGGAGTTTAACCTATGGCTGTACAGAAGAGTAAAAAGACACGTGCACGACGCGGTACGCGTCGTTCACACGACTCATTAACAGGCGCAACTTTATCAGTTGATTCAACGTCTGGTGAAACTCATCGTCGTCACCATGTGACGGCAGACGGTTTCTACAGAGGCAAAAAAGTTATTGCTGTTTAATTCGGCTATAACTTGTGTCTAACGTAAAAATTGCATTAGATATCATGGGGGGCGATCACGGCCCCCATGTTCTTTTGTCTGCTGCGCTCAAAGCGCTTCAACAACTACCAGAATTACACCTCACTATTTGCGGTCATTCTCCCGCATACACTCAATTCGAAAATGACCTAGATTTCAAAATCCGCTCACGCATAGATTTTTTGGACTGTGACGAAGTTGTTGCCATGACCGACAAGCCGACCACAGCGCTGCGCAAAAAAAAACGTTCATCAATGCGCAAAGCTATTGATTTAGTAAAATCGGGTGATGTACAAGCATGTGTTAGTTCAGGCAATACTGGGGCGTTAATGGCAATGGCCTATTATGTTCTTAAAACTTTACCTGGGATATCACGGCCAGCACTTATATCATGGTTGCCTAAAGGGCGGGGTAGAAAAGTACTCCTTCTCGATCTCGGTGCATCGGTTAACTGTGATGCAGAAGGATTATTTCAATACGCAGTAATGGGTTCTGTTTTAGCAGAACAGTGCTCTCATGTTCAGCAACCTAAAGTTGCGCTCTTAAATGTGGGTCAAGAAGACATAAAAGGAAATACGCTGGTAAAGCATGCAGACCAGTTACTGCGTGACTGTCCAAGCGTTAACTATATCGGCTATGTTGAAGGTGACCAAATTTTTTCTGGTGATGCTGATGTTGTCGTTACTGACGGTTTTACAGGTAATATCGCACTTAAATCGAGCGAAGGCATTGCGAAACTCGTTATTAATGAAATCAAACTAGCAACAACAGAAACATTTTTTGCACGATTATTAAGCAGATTAGCTTTGCCCCTGTTAAAAAAACTCTATCAACGCATCAACCCCGACCAGTATAACGGCGCCAGTCTGATAGGATTGCGCGGAATTGTTGTAAAAAGTCACGGAAACGCTTCGGCCGAAGCTTGCTATTATGCAATAAAGCAGGCTTACGACGAGGCAGAAAATGCGGTTCCAGACAAAATAAAAACAAAAATAGAATCAGTCTTGATGGAGCATTAATCGATGTATTCACGATTTATAGGAACGGGTAGTTATTATCCGACGGACGTGCGTTCAAATGCAGATTTGGAAAAAATGGTTGATACTTCTGATGAGTGGATTATGGATCGCACGGGTATAAAAGAACGACGGATCATTGGTGAGCATGAAACTGCGGCTACAATGGGAGCAGAAGCTTCAATAAAGGCGCTAGAAGCGGCAGGAATTAAAGCAAGTGAGCTCGATATGATCGTTTGTGCAACGACTAGTGGCCGTTACTCGCTGCCTAGTACAGCTTGCGAAATTCAAAAAATTCTTGAAATAGACAATATTCCAGCTTTTGATATTGCAGCAGCCTGCGCAGGTTATTGTTATGCATTGAGCGTTGCTGACCAATATATAAAAAGTGGGATGGCAAAAAGAATTCTAGTTATCGGCACAGATTGCTTAAGTCGTCTTATTGATCCGGCAGACCGGTCGATGGTGATTTTATTTGGCGATGGTGCCGGCGCTACAATAATAGAAGCCAGCGAAGAGCCGGGGATCCTCTCCACGCATATAAATGCTGCAGGCTCACATGGTGATTTGTTGCGTATTGGCAACCCAACGCGCGGTGATGAACAATCGGTGCATGAAAATTGGGCCGAAATGAAGGGTAATGAAGTGTTTAAAGTTGCGGTAAGAAAGTTGAGCCAAGTCGTAATTGAAACTCTCGAAGCCAATAATCTTGAAAAATCAGATATTGATTGGTTAGTGCCACATCAAGCTAATTTTAGAATTATTAAAGCGACAGCTAAAAAATTAGATATGTCGCTTGATCAAGTTGTAATGACGCTTGAGAAGTATGGCAATACATCGGCGGCTACTGTCCCCACAGCATTAGATACCGCTATTCGAGATGGTCGTATAAAGCGCGGACAGCACTTGTTACTCGAAGCTTTTGGTGGCGGTTTCGCGTGGGCTTCAGCGCTGGTTAAGTATTAGAGTAAAAATGAGAATCAATGAGTTAGTAGCCCCAATGGACTGCTGTTAATTTAGACCAGCTTCTATACGCTACTGAATAAGTAACATTGAATTTGCGCCAACCTTGTAGATAGCAGGTTAGCGTTTAATTAAAAAATAAGATAAGTAGGGTAGTCAAATGAGTAAAACCGCATGTGTATTCCCAGGACAGGGTTCACAAAGTGTTGGAATGCTAAAAGAGTTAGCTGAACAGTTTTCTGTAGTAACAGACACGTTCTCTGAAGCATCAACAGCATTGGGTTACGATTTGTGGAAAGTCATTCAAGACGATGACGCAACACAACTGAATCAAACCCATATTACACAGCCAGCATTGTTAACAGCCGGTGTAGCAGCCTATAGAGTGCTTACTTCTGAAAAAGATATTTCACCCGCGTTTTTAGCAGGGCATAGTTTGGGAGAATATTCAGCATTAACATGTGCTGGCGCTTTCTCACTGCCGGATGCAGTGCAACTTGTGCGCGCTCGTGGTGAATTTATGCAACAAGCAGTGACCGGAATCAGTGGCGCTATGTACGCTATAATTGGTTTGGCCGATAGTCGTATAATTGAAATTTGCGAACAGGTTGCGAGTCAAACGGGGCAAGTTGTTTCAGCAGTGAACTTTAACTCTCCGGGCCAAGTCGTTATTGCAGGCCAATCCGATGCCGCGGCAAAGGCAAGTAGTTTGTGTAAAGAAGCTGGAGCAAAAAGAGCGCTTCCACTTGCTGTCAGTGTGCCATGTCATTGCGCGCTAATGAATCCTGCGGCAGAAAAACTAGCTGAGCTACTCAATGATGTTACGTTAAAAAAACCATTAATAAGTGTAGTAAATAATGTTGACGTTAACATCGAGCATGAGCCGGATAAAATTAAAAATGCGCTTTTACGGCAGCTTTACTTACCTGTTCGGTGGACAGAATCAGTTTTATATTTGAGTGACCAAGGCGTAACCGATATTATTGAAGTAGGTCCTGGTAAGGTGCTCACCGGTCTAAATAAAAGAATTAATAAAAGCTTAGTGTTGTCTTCTTTTAGTCAACCAAGCGACTTATAACGTTTTAGTGGAAAAGTAAATAATGTCTAGTTTAAATGGAAAAATAGCCTTAGTAACCGGGGCAAGTAGGGGTATAGGAAAAGCAATTGCGGAGCATTTAGTTACAATGGGAGCGACCGTTATCGGAACTGCAACTAGTGACAATGGGGCTACTGCAATTTCAGACTATTTGTCAGCAAATGGAACCGGAATGGTACTTAATGTGACTGACAACGATTCAATGACCGACATATTATCGAAAATCAGTGAAGAATTCGGCGCTATCGATATTCTTGTTAATAACGCAGGTATTACGCGCGATAATCTGTTAATGCGTATGAAAGATGATGAATGGAACGATATTATTCAAACCAATTTAACATCTGTATTTAAGCTCTCAAAAGCAGTCTTACGCGGCATGATGAAAAAAAGACACGGTCGAATTGTTAATATTGGTTCGGTCGTTGGTTCAACCGGTAATGCGGGTCAAGCTAACTATGCAGCGGCTAAAGCAGCAGTGATAGGGTTTAGTAAGTCGATGGCGAGAGAAATTGCTTCACGTGGTATTACGGTTAACGTTGTGTCGCCCGGTTTTATCGATACAGACATGACGAAGAACTTAACAGACGACCAAAAAGAAGCAATCTTTAAAGATATTCCAGCAAATCGATTAGGATTGCCAAAGGAAGTAGCTGCAACAGTTGGATTTTTAGTCAGTGATGAGGCGGGTTATATCACGGGCGAAACTATTCATGTGAATGGTGGCATGTACATGTCATAGTTGCTTATGTATTGTTTTAATTGCAAATATAAGTAAAATAACAAAAAAAGAGACTGTTTAAGAGACTTGCTCTGTAGTAAAATTGTGGTTCGACCACAGAGATTATTGCGGGAATGTCTTGCAAGCAGCTAGGTAGGCAAATAAACTACCATCGAAATTTTTATAAGGCACGTAAAGGGAACATGAAATTATGACAAACATTGAAGAACGCGTAAGAAAAATCATTATTGAACAATTGGGTGTAAAAGAAGAAGAAGTAAAATCTGAAGCCTCTTTTGTAGATGATTTAGGTGCAGACTCTTTAGACACTGTTGAGCTAGTAATGGCTTTAGAAGAGGAATTTGATACTGAGATCCCTGATGAAGAAGCAGAGAAGATAACTACAGTTCAATCAGCTATTGATTACATCAACGCTAATAAAGACGCGTAATTGAATCTTTAGAAAAACGGCTCTTCAGGGGCCGTTTTTTTATTTATGAGTTTTACAAAAAAGTATGGAGACTATCATGGCTAAACGTCGTGTAGTGGTAACCGGTGTAGGAATGCTAACCCCACTTGGTAATGATGTTGATACTACTTGGAGCAACATCTTAGCAGGGAAAAGTGGTATTGCTGACATCACTCGATTTGATACAACAGCGTTCTCAACTCGATTTGCAGGAGAAGTCAAAGACTTTAATCCTGAAGACTATATTGCGAAGAAAGAAACCAAAAAAATGGATCGTTTTATTCAATTTGGTATTGCTGCAGGCATTCAAGCTCTGCGTGATGCTCAGATTGATATCGAAAAAGTAGATCCGGAACGAATTGGTGTTGCAATTGGCTCAGGTATTGGCGGTTTAGAGTTAATCGAAGAAAACCACAGTAAGCTATTAAATAGTGGCCCTAGAAGAGTCTCTCCATTCTTTGTTCCATCAACAATTACAAACATGATTTCAGGCTTTATTTCGATTATGGAAGGTCTGAAGGGGCCAAATTTAAATGTTGTGACCGCTTGCACTACAGGTGTTCATAATATTGGTATTGCAGCAAGAATAATTGCATATGGAGATGCTGACGGCATGCTGGCTGGGGGTGCCGAAGCGGCAATAACACCATTGGCTATGGCCGGTTTTGGTGCGGCAAGAGCATTGTCGACAAATAATGATAATCAACAACAAGCTAGCCGCCCTTGGGACAAAGACAGAGATGGATTTGTAATGGGAGAAGGCGCTGGCGTTATAATGCTAGAAGAATATGAACATGCGAAAGCACGCGGTGCGAAAATTTATGCCGAGCTTGTTGGTTTCGGTATGAGCGGTGACGCATATCATATGACATCTCCTCCTGAGAATGGAGAAGGCGCTGCTACTGCAATGAAAAATGCGCTTAAAGATGCGCATGTTGAAGCTCATCAAGTTGGTTACATTAACGCTCATGGTACTTCAACACCTGCCGGAGATATTGCTGAAGTTAGCGCCGTTAAAAGTATTTTTGGTGATGCAGCAAAAAGCGTAAAAGTAAGCTCCACTAAGTCCATGACAGGCCATTTACTTGGTGCTGCTGGATCTGTAGAGGCTATCTTCACAATATTAGCTTTACGCGATTCAATCGCTCCACCCACTATTAACTTAGATAATCCGAGTGAGGGGTGTGATTTGGATTTTGTTGCGCATAAAGCAGCCGAATTTAATTCTGAGTATGCATTGTGCAATTCATTCGGTTTTGGTGGTACCAACGGGTCTTTACTGTTTAAGAAGTGGACTGCGTAATTTATAGATCATTTTGATGAAAAACTAGTTTAGATTGACTACAATTTGCTATGATTGAAGGCCACGGTATCGTGGCTTTTTTGTATTTGCTGTAGCAAGGCAAATGACGTTGAATAAATTACTTTGGATTATCGTCACATCATGACAAACCTATCAAATTTTGTGATAACTGAGACACCGTCGTTGAAGAATCGCGCCTTAAACTATGGTGATGGTTGTTTTAGTACAATGCTCAGTAAAAAAGGTCATGTTGAATTACTTGATAGACATATTATACGGTTACTCACGGATGCAAAAAAATTACACATTTTAAATGAAAAAGTGTCGTTATCGGTTAGCGATTTAAAACAACTGATTAGTAACTTTGCTTTAAATCATTACGAAATCAATAAAAATAATAACGAAACAGAATGGCAAATAGTTAAATTGCTAATTGCTAGGGGGGATAGTGACCGAGGGTATGCGCCGTCGTTAAACAGTTATCCTGTGTTTGTGCCTAGTGCGCAGAGTTATCTTCCAGTCGCAAATAAGAGCATAGTAATTGGGCTTGCTAAAATGACATTAGCGGAGCAACCGGTATTGTCGGGCATTAAACATTTAAACCGATTAGAACAAGTGATGGCCAAAATTGAGCTAGCGAATAACCACGGGGTTGACGATTTAGTATTAACCAACGCCAAAGGTATTATGATTGAGTTAACCTCATCCAATTTATTTTATTGTATTGATGGTCAATGGCATACTCCTTGTTTAGATAAGTCTGGTGTCAATGGAGTTATGAGGCAATTTATATTGGATTATATGCAACGTAACCAGATTCATTGCGAAGTTTGTGAAATGAACGTTTTAGCATTATCTTCTGCAGAGTCTGTTTTTAGCTGCAATGCTATTACTCATATCGTGCCGGTGTCTGGCATTAATATTGATGGCTGTCTTATTAAATTTAACATGCAACCCAGTCAGTTTTTGGCACAAAAAATGACACAAGAAATACCGATGGAGCAAGAATGAAAAAATTAGTTGTTTTTGCCATTATTTTTCTAGTAACTGCGATTTTAGGCGCATTCTATTTTTACCAAAGTATTGACCAGTACGGTATTGAAAATAAATACAATGAGCAAGATGGTGCTATTTTGACTATTCAATTAAAGGCGGGCGATTCAGGCACATCCGTACTGAATAAGTTAGAAGCTAAAGGCATTTTTAGAAATCCATTATTTGCTAAGTTATGGTTAAAACTTCATCCAGAATATAGTGCGGTAAAAAAGGGGTATTATGAATTTACCACTGGCGCAAGTATAGAAAGTATCTTTAATGCTATATCGAAGGGCACTGTAAAGCAGTTTTCGATTGCATTAATCGAAGGGCTTACATTAACTCAATGGTTAGAGTTGCTAGCAAACGACGGCGCAATCAATTATGACATAGATGACACGAATGCGTTATATGAGCAAATTGTTGGCGTACATTATAAAAAAGACGATAGTCCCGTGAGCTTTGCTACTTCGTTCTGTCATAATCAATACAATTCTCTGGAAGGTTGTTTATTAGCTAACACCTATTTTTTTGATTATAAAACAAATGCTTCTCATATTATTAAGCGTGCGTATGAAAATATGCAGCTAGTCATCAATGAGGAGTGGCAGGAACGATATATTGATACTATTTATGATTCGCCGTATGAGATGTTAATTATGGCCTCGATTATTGAAAAGGAAACCGCTGTTGAAAGTGAACGAGGTTTAATATCGGGTGTGTTTGATAATAGATTAAAGAGAAATATGCGTTTGCAAACTGACCCTACGGTCATTTATGGCGTTGGTCCTAGTTTTGATGGTAATTTGACTAGAAAGCACTTAAGACAAAAAACGCCTTACAATACCTACGTAATTAAAGGCTTGCCAATTACACCGATAGCGATGGCTGGACCAGCGTCTATTAAAGCTGCGGCTAAGCCAGACATAACAGACGCAATTTACTTTGTAGCAAAGGGTGACGGTACTCATCAATTCTCTGAGAACTTAGCAGAACATAATGCTGCAGTTCGTCAATATCAATTGAAAAAAGGAAAATAATGCCCCCATCATTTATCGTTGTCGAAGGGTTAGAAGGCGCTGGCAAAAGCTCAGTGATTGAATTAATCCGCGCATTCTTAATTGCCAAAGGACATGAGGTTGAGTGTACTCGCGAACCAGGCGGCACACCTATGGCTGAGGCAATAAGAGAATGTGTCAAACAAACGTGGGACGAAGTTGTCACTCAAGAGACTGAGTTATTATTAATGTACGCAGCACGCAGTCAATTGGTAGAAAATAAAATTAAACCTGCAATGTCGGCAAACAAATGGGTCATTGGTGACCGCCATGATATGTCTTCTGTTGCCTATCAAGGTGGAGGGAGAGGCATAGACTTAGGTGTATTGAGTTCATTACGCAAAATGACGTTAGGTGATTTTGAGCCCGATTTCGTTCTTTATTTAGACGTTGAACCAAGCGTGGGACTTGCTAGAGCGAGAGGACGAGGCGAACTCGATCGAATCGAATTATCAGGTTTAACATTTTTTGAAAATGCGCGAAAAACCTATAAAAAATTAGTTAGGGCATCTAGTAAAGCGATCGAAATAAATGCGATGCAAACGATGGAAGATGTTCATTCTAGTGTAATAATAGCGCTTCAAAAATGGTATACGACTTATCTACTAGTCAATCAACCCAATGCCGTTAGAGATAATACGGTTAAAGACAGTAGGGAAGAATAATGTATCCGTGGTTAAAAACTACTTTCAATAGCCTAATTACTCGCTACCGAGCAGCAAAGTTACACCATGGCTTACTGTTTATGGGAGTAGCTGATACAGGGAAAACGCAGCTTTGTCATGAAATAGCAAAAGCACTCTTATGTAAATCAGTCGCGTTATCAATTAATAGTCCACTTGATACTCAAAGTGATGGACTGTTTGAATTCGACGAAACAACTGAACAACCTGATAGAGTTGTACTAGATGCTTGTGGTACCTGTAAATCTTGTTTATTAATCACTGCGGGATCACATCCAGATTTGCATGTAATTACCACAGAAAAGTCGCAAATTGGTATTGATTCAATTCGGCAAACAATTGGAAAAGTGAGCCAAACTGCCCAGCTCAGTGGGAATAAGGTCGTTATTATTCCACAGGTTGAACTGATGTCTGAATCAGCAAGCAATGCGTTGTTAAAGACACTTGAAGAGCCTACACCGAACACGTATTTGTTGATGACAACCAACGATTCTCAACGATTGCTTCCAACCCTTCTGAGTCGTTGTGAGAAGCAAACTATTGCGCTCCCAACTTACCAGCAAAGCTGTGACTGGTTGGCTATGCTACAAATAACAAAACCGAGTAAAGCTGCGCTATTAGCGCATGGTTCATCTCCGATTACTTATAAAAATCAGTTAGAAGACACGGACAGTATTGGTTTTGATGAGTTTACAGTATCGCTTCAACGCATAATGGATGGAAGTGATACAGCGAATAGGGCAGCGCTAAAATGGCAGTCAGAAGCCCCTAAAGTGACCAAGTGGCTAGCGCAACATTGGTTTGAAGTGTATAAAAGCAATCAAAATGAATTATCTTATGCAAACTACCAAGCCTGTTTAATTGCTTCAAAGCGCATGAGTCACCCGGGTCTTAATAAATCGTTAATATTGACCTCATTGTTTGCTCAACTGCGCAGTATAAAAGTAGTATCATTTAGTTAGCCTTAGCCGACATCAATTTTCGACATTTAGGTTCACTAGCTCATAAATTAAACTTTCTCAACTGGAGAGCCTCTTTGTTTGTAGATTCACACTGCCACCTAGATAGATTAAAAAAGAATGATGATGAACTCGTCGAAATCGTCGCTGCAGCTAAAAAACGAAAAGTAGAGCATATGCTTTGTGTAGCCGTGTCGGTAAAAGAATTTAACGATATGAGGGCAAAAGTATCAAAATTTGACAACGTTTCAATGTCCTGTGGTGTGCATCCTTTGCATAATGAAGACGTTTGTAGTTACGATGAATTGCTAGCTAGTGTTAAACAAGATGATGTTGTTGCTGTCGGAGAAACAGGCTTGGATTATTTTTATAGTCCAGAAACTAAAGACATACAAAAACAGTCTTTTGTTGACCATATAAAAGCGGCTAATGAGGTTCAAAAACCACTGATTATTCATACTCGAAATGCACATAAAGACACTATTGATCTGCTAAAAAAGCATAGAGACCCGCAGACTATAGGCGTTTTACATTGTTTCACTGAATCACTTGAAATGGCGAAAGAAGCGATAGAAATGGGGTTCTATATCAGCATATCTGGCATCGTGACATTTGCCTCTGCTGAAGAACTACAAGAAACCGTAAAACAGATACCTCTTGAGCGATTACTCATTGAGACTGATAGTCCTTGGTTAGCGCCAGTTCCTCACAGAGGTAAGGAAAATGAGCCTGGAAATGTTGTTGATGTTGCTTACTTCATTGCCGAGTTACGGGGTATATCAGTTACGGAATTAGCTGTAGCAACAACTGCTAATTTTTATAAATTATTTTCGATGGTAGTTAAACCTAATGTCTGATTTCAAATTTCCGAGTTGGAGACAACGTCTTGTAAGAAGTTTGCATGTTAATCGCAGTCAGGCACAATCGAAATATTTTCAAGTAGCTAGCGTCTCTAAAGACGGACTTCCTAAGAATAGGACTATGGTATTCAGAGGTTTTATACCTGAATCTTTAAATTTAATTTCAGTCACAGATAGTCGCAGTGACAAGGTATTAGATTGGCAATTAACCACCCCAAAAAAGTTTGAAATATGTTGGTACTTTGCGGGTTCAAGAGAGCAATACCGAATTGCTGGACACATTTCCTTGGTTAGTAACGAAATACTAAAAACCATGCATAATAGCGACTCTAAAATAAAGACAGGTTTTTTCTCCGAGAAGTTCTTACGTCAGCAGTGGGCGAATTTGTCTAGAGGGGCACAAGAACAGTTTTTCTGGCCTTCACCTAGGGCACCTTTTGATAGTAAAGTAGATGATAAAAAAAATGACGTAGGCAATGGATTAGCTGGGATAAAAGATGTCAGAGCAATTAACCCAGAAGTATTAAATGGTGGCAAAGAAGCTGGTCAAACTACTCAGACAAAAGAGACTAAGAGTGAGTCACATATCAACAGCAGTGAAAAAAGTAACAATGCTGAGAACGCTTTTGATATAAGTGACCATTTTTGTGTAGTCATTTTTACTCCCTTGTCCGTTGATTACTTACATTTAAAAGGTTCACCACAATTGAGGTGTTTGTCTGATTTTGAAAATAATTGGTTAGAACTCGTCGTCAACGCTTAGGAAGCAGTGGTGACGCTAAAAATAAATTATTAATATTTAATGTATAAACTAGTTAGTGAGTTACAACCGCAATATCTTACTTAATGGCGTAAAAACTACCTAGATATAGTGGTTTTTTGCCACTTTTGCTGACTAAGCTTTTTCTAAACCACCTGATTGCATTGAGTTAAACTCAAATCTATCGGCAATGAAAATTACTTCGGTTCCGCTAAACATAGCCATCTGCTTAAGCATTTTTACCTTATGTAGAGGAAGTACCTCATCGGTATAAATAACAGCACAAGTCTTCGAAAATAATAAACGCTCAAGTATATCGAATGCCGAAAATGAATGTGTTGGCTTAATATTAAGCGCTAATTTATGCGAAGCAGCTAATTTGGTCTTACTTGAGACATGCGCAACCCAACGACTTGTGCTGATGTTCGACTTTTGCAATTGAAATGCTGAATGCATAGTGAACGAAACACCAAGTAAGTCATCTTGGTCAGTTGGATTAATGAAACTAGAGTTCACTAATGAGGAATTCGTTAATGACGAGTTTCCTGTTGCCTGATTGCTATAAGATTGAACTTGCATAAAATCACCTACTGTTGGTTTATCCACTATGTGTATACATACAGTAGTACTGTATAAATAAACATGCAAGCTTTATTTAAATATCTTTTTAATTTTAGCTCGTCTTAAGATTAATAAGCAGACGGAAAACAGTAGATATATCGCCGGTTCGTACCAAGCCGATTTAACTAGCCAGAGGTAGTGTAGCCCAGCTAAAACAGCGGCTACGTAGGCTAAGCTATGTAACGTAAACCACTTAGCGCCCATCCGTTTTTTAATTACATTTATGGAAGTGACTGACAGTACAATGAGGATGAGTAAAGTAACAAAGCCTACAGTTATGTAAGGCCGTTTGATAATTTCAGAGACAATTAGTTGCAATTCAAACTGTAATTCAAATGCAATGAAAACGTAAAAGTGGCTCAATGCATATAGTGCACAATACAAGCCAATAGGGCGCCTGAATGGGAGCAATTGGGCAAACTTGAGGTGCATCGCAAGGGGACTGATCATTAAGCTGATGACCAGTAAATTGAGTGCACCAATCCCAGTGAAGTCGAGTAATGACTGCACTGGGTCGCCGCCGAGCTGATCAGTAAACCCTTGATAAAATACTATTGTTAACCACATAAACAGAACACCATGACCAAATAGACGCATCACTCGCATAAATGTTGGGTTAATCCGTATAGGTTTATTTATTTTTAGCATTTAGTAGAACTTACTTAAGTCCATCGATGTGTATAAAGGAGCGACTTCGTCATAACCATTAAATGGCAGAGTGTCTATTCTATTTTGAGCTAATAATCCGCCGCCTGTAATTCGGCGCTCTCTCGCTTGTGACCACCTAGGGTGATCTACTCGAGGATTTACATTTGCGTAAAAGCCGTATTCGTCAGGCGCAAGAATTTGCCATGTAGTTGGTGGTTGTTTGTCTGTAAGCACAATTTTGACAATCGATTTGATACTTTTAAAGCCGTACTTCCAAGGAACTACTAACCTAATTGGTGCACCATTCTGAGGCGGTAGTGTTTTACCATACATTCCAACACTTAACATTGTTAATGGTTGCATTGCTTCATCAAGTCTCAAACCTTCTACATACGGGTAGTCTACGCCACCGCCTGCGAATCGACTGCGCTGGCCGGGCATTTGCTTTGGATCATACAAGGTTTGAAAGGAGACATATTTTGCGCTGCTCAGAGGCTGCGCTTTCTTAATGATATTAGCTAATGAAAATCCGACCCATGGAATCACCATTGACCAGGCTTCTACACATCGAAGCCTATAAATACGCTCTTCTAAATCAAAAGAAGAAAAGAGGTCGTCGTAACTAAGGGTGATAGGTTTTTCAACAAGACCTTCAATCGACAATGACCAAGGCTCGACATTAAATGACTGCGAATTATTTATGGGGTCGTCTTTTGCAGTGCCAAATTCATAAAAGTTATTGTAACTAGTGGCTTTGTCCATCGGCGTGACCGTGTCAAAGGATATGTTAGTTTGTGGTTTAGAAAAATTGAGTGCAGACGTAGCAAATTTCGCTTTATCCTCATCACTAAACCAATCAAACGGGCCAGCAGTCGCCTTTGTAGATGCAGCAAGTAAGGAGCCAGCGCCTAAGTAGCCTAACTTCTTCAAAATATCTCGGCGTTGTTTATAGACCGCTTCGTCAGTCACTTGGTTTTCTGTTAATGATTTTGAATTGCGAAATTTAAAAAGCATGATGTTTTCCTGTTAACACTGACGACTTGCACTACATGACCTTGCTTGAGCGGGTTATATTTCAGCTAAGGCGTTAATGAATCTAAAACGCCGTTTGATTTTGGCAAAAACAGGTGATTATACAATCTGGTTGCGTACTCATCGGTCATCCCTGAAATATAATCAGCTAGTACTCTATGCTTTGAATTATCAGAATCAGCTTCTACCCAACGTTTTGCAGTATTAGTGGGGAGTAATCTTTCAGGCTCAGAACTGAATGCTTCAAACAGTGACATGACTATCTGTTGACCTTTATACTGTAAAAGCTGAAGTTCGGGTTTACGAATGACGTAATTGAATACAAACGACTTAAACAGACCGAGCGCAATTTGATAGTTTTTCGCGAAAGAAGCATTAAAATCGATGAGGTCTGACTCAAATAAGTCTTGTTTTTGAATACTGATAGCCGTAATAAAACAATTGACCAAGGCGCCAATGGCATTTTTCCTTTCATAGGCAGCAGCACTAAAAAGATGATCAGTTAAAACATCGATTTCTCTTGATAGCCAAGGGATTTCAAGCGTTTTGATAGGTGTAACTATCTCCACCTCAAAAGCGTTACGCGTAACCATTGACATAACGATAGCATCCTCGAGATCATGAATTGCGTAAGCGATATCATCTGCTAACTCCATTATGGAACAGTCAATAGACTTATAGCGTGTTTTAGAGTGATGTTTATCGCCAATTACAAACTCAGTAAAGCGTTCCTGGTCTTTTTCACTCAAGGGAGCAACTACCCAATTGAACGCCTCTTTGTCACATGAATACAATCCTTTAGGTGGATGCCATTGCTTTGACTTCACCAAACGATGTGATTTAGGTTTGTCGGTCTCCATCGAGTGATTAGTTAATAGGTCTATATAATTAGGATATTTGATTAATCCCAATAACGAACGTCGTGCTAAATTCATTCCATCAGAAGGACTATATGTCTCTAATTTTGTAAGAATACGAAACGTTTGGCCGTTGCCTTCAAATCCACCATGTTCATGCATCATATAGTGAAGCGCTATTTCGCCACCGTGCCCAAAAGGAGGGTGTCCAATGTCATGCGCTAGACACAGACTTTCAATTAGATGCTCATCAATACCTAACTTCAATGAAAGCTCAGGTTGTTTTTGCGCTAATTGAGCCGCGATACCTGTGCCTATTTGTGCGGCTTCAAGTGAGTGGGTTAATCGTGTTCTATAAAAGTCACTAATACCGATACCAAGTACTTGGGTTTTGGCTTGTAGACGCCTGAAAGCGGCCGAATGCATAATACGAGCTTTATCTCGTTGATAAGCGTTGCGATGATCTCCGTCACGTTTCTCTATTCGCGTGAGTCTTCGCTCTGTCCATTCGTTGCTATGCGGCATATTGCTCCTAAGCTTTTGATATTGTGAGTAAGTATAATTTCTTAACTATTCAGCAAACTGATCGACACCAACAAAACACTTTTCCTGAAATATAGATAGGAAATAGTCAACTTCGGGCATCGAGTTCCTATATTCACTGAGCATTTTTTCGAGTCTTATTTTTACATGCGAAAATTCTGAGTTTTGAAACCGCAGTTCATCACATGCTTTTAAATAAGCCGATATAAGGTCGGCAACTTTCACCAATGTTTTATATTCGGGGTCAACTTCCCTCTGCACTAGCAAGGGTTTAAAAGTCGGCTGAAGTTCAATCGGTACGGTTTTTAGACACTCCAATTCCGCTATTTCTTCAATTTTTTTGAATTCACGAGTCAAATCGACATTATGATACTTTGTAACATGATTAATATCACCTTTACTTCGATAACTTGGTTTCGGATACTTCGTGATACAAGGTAATAGTGGCCGTTTTTTCTGCATTTAGCGTACCCTGAAAATACGTATTTCTGATGACAGCAAGAAGGTGAGCAATAACGGCCACTTGATGACTATGCTCTGCAACATTTTCATTTTTAACTGTATGCATTGATGCCCAACGTTTTATTAGGGGCATACGTAATATCCATGCTAAACAAGCACTATTCATTTATTCGTATTTGCTTGTCGCGCTGAACGCGAACAGTGATGCTTATTATTGCCTGTATGTAATGCATCTATTTGAGCAATGATTAGTTTTTATTTAAGATGATTACTCTCAAACGTTACTGTTTATAACCATTAAAAAAGCGTTTCATTTGAGAGAGAGCCGGCGATAACTGTTCTTTATGAGGTAAAAATACCAATCTAAAATAGCAGCCTTCTTGCAGGTTAAATGCACTGCCATGAACTAGTAATATTTTCTCTTTATTGAGCAGATCGAGTACCATATTTACATCACTCGAAATATTAAACTTCTTGGTGTCGACACGAGCAAAACAATACATAGCTCCCATTGGTTTTACACAAGAAATACCATCAATATCATTAAGGCCTTCGAACGCTAAGTTTCGTTGTGATAACAGGCGGCCATCACCAGTGACTAAGTCGTTGATACTCTGATAGCCACCCAGTGCAGTCTGAATAGCATGTTGGCAAGGGACGTTGGCGCACATGCGCATTGAAGACAGAATGGTTAAGCCTTCTATATAGCCCTTTGCTGATTGCTTATCACCACTGACTATCATCCATCCTGCCCTAAAACCGGCAACACGGTAGTTTTTACTTAAGCCACTAAAAGTGACACAGAATAAGTCAGGGGCAAGGGAGGCAATGCATGTATGCTTGGCATTGTCGTATAATATCTTGTCGTAAATTTCATCACTAAATATAATTAACTCATGCTTGCGCGCTAAATCGGCAATCTGATTTAATAATGCTTCACTATATACTGCTCCTGTTGGGTTATTTGGATTAATTAATACAATGGCTTTTGTGTTCTTGGTGATTTTTGACTCAATGTCAGCAAGATCAGGAAACCAATCCGCCTGTTCGTCACAACGATAATGTACTGCGGTGCCCGATGATAAATTTACCGCGGCGGTCCAAAGAGGATAATCGGGTGCAGGTAACAATACCTCATCACCATTATTAAGCAGCGCCTGCATTGACAGCATTATTAATTCGCTCACCCCATTACCTAAGTAAATATCCTTAACTTGAATATTCTTTATACCCATTTGTTGGTAATACTGCATTACAGCAACGCGTGCACTATATATCCCTTGAGAGTCTGTATAGCCCTGCGCGCTGGGCAATTGATAAATAACGTCTTTTAAAATATCGTCAGGTGCTTCAAAACCAAAGGGGGCGGGGTTACCTATATTTAGCTTTAAAATCCTCTCTCCAGCCTCTTCCATTTTGTTTGCTTGTTCTAATACCGGGCCGCGGATATCGTAGTAGACATTAGCTAATTTATTAGAGCGATTGATTTTGGACATTAATTATTGATCTTAAGACTAAAGAGTAAATTGTTCCTAAGAGTAATACAGGTAGAACCTCCTGTTAAGGGGCGATGACAAGTTTTGTCACATTTTTATTGCTTAAATTATCAACTATTAACGTAATATGAAGTCACACTGATAATGTTGTTATTATTTCGGAGGTTTTTATGCCTGCTCCTTTGTTATGGTTAGGTGCTGCTTGTATAGGATTATACGCCTCAAACAGGGCAAACGATGCCTATTTGAAACGTACAAATATCGTTTGCAAATTACCGGGTGAATCGTCCAAGCGCGTTGTTCCCAGAAATGGGGCTATAGTCACCTGCGGTATCTATGGGATTTTGGACCATACCGGTATTTGGGTAAATGGCAACATTTATGAGTTGAGCGGACGTGGTTTAATCCGTTCGATTTCTCACGACCGATTTTTGGAGCACAGAAGTGGTAAAAAAATATATGTCGCTTGTAATGAAAGGTTTATACCTTTGGTCGGCGAAGAAGTTGCGCAAAGATGTATTGATAATCTTTATCAGTTGCGTGAATATCATTTAATTGACAATAACTGTCATCAGTTTGTACTAGAAATGCTGACAGGAGAAAGCGAAAAAACTAAAATCACCAGCTTTAGTGAATTAAATGAGGCACTTTCTGCATTTTTCTTAACCAATATCAATTGGCACGAAGTTAATGTTAATTTTCCTTGAGTAACTTTTGAACTTATTCAATTTCTGGATTAGTATTAGGTGTAGCTATTGAACTTTATGTTTAATATCCAAAAAAACTTATACTCAACAATGAGTTAATTATTTACGCCTAATAGGAGATGTTATGTCTCAGCAGTTCGACGAAACGCCAGAAGAAGGGATCAAGGACAGTGGTATCGCTCGCGTTATACCGTGTAAAAAGTTGGAAATTTTTGATTCAGTAAAATGGCTAACTCTTGCCGTCAATGATTTTAAAAGAGCACCTCTTATAAGCTTAACCTATGGCGCCATCTTTACGCTTATCCCCTGGTTTATTTATTATCTAATCGATTCGACTGGTTGGTACATGATCATATTTCCAGCAATGGTTTGTTTTATGTTAATGGGACCCTTTCTAGCGGCCGGACTATATGACGTTGCATGGCAATTTGAGAAAAAGAATAATCCTTCTTTTCGTCATTCTTTAAAAGCAATGTCCAGAAATGCGGTGAACGAATGGGGCTTTGCTCTTTTACTAATGTTTTTGATGATTTTTTGGTTACGAATTGCATCGCTAATCCATGCATTTTATCCGGAAAATGAAGCATATACCTTAACGAGCCTTGCTACTTTCTTGATCATAGGTACTTTAGTAGGTGCGGCATTGACCGTTCTCGTTTTCTTTATAACCGCATTTACACAACCAATATTAATGGAACGACGGGTTGATTTAGCGACCGCAGTGCTTACCAGCATGAATGCGGTATGGTTAAACAAAAGAGCAATGTTCTTTTGGGCATCCATTATCTGTCTGTCAGTGTTTATAGGTTTTGTTACCTTCTTCTTTGCGTTTTTAGTTATAATGCCTATTATTGGTTATGCTAGCTGGCATGGTTATATAGATACAATTGAAGTGAAACGAACCAGAACCTACGAGTAGGCTTTGGAGCGTTTTCTTGGCGAATGATTGTATTGTAATTATAAAGCCACAGGGGTTAACCTGTGGCTTTATTTGAAATCCACATAGTTTGGTAAGGAGCAAGTAGAAATCGGTCAGTCACCGGGTTTATCGGTGCTGCGTTGACTAAGTCGAACCATAAATTGTTTTCAATGAGATTAATATCTGACAATCTCACCTCTTGTATCTCATCGGTAATGTTAGACAAACAAAAGATACTTTGTTTACGATCGATACTTTGTCTCCAATAGCCAAAGATTTTTTTGCCTAATTGCAACGTAAACTGAGTCGCATTTGGATGAAATGCTGGCTGCGAACGTCTAATTCTAATTAGCATCGATAAGCCAGACAGCACTTTAGCATGTGTGCTCTGCACGGTATTTAACGCATCAACTAGCTTATCAAAATCCCAACGATGACGGTTAATACCTCGATTTTGACCTGTATTTTTGACTTTATCTTCATCATTTGGTGTACCTAACAACGAATGAATATAAATACCGGGAATACCCTCTAACCCCAGCATAATTGCATGTGCGCAAATAAAACGTGGTAGTTGATATTGGTCAGGTCCATTGGTAGTCCCTTTGAGAGCGTCGATCAGAGCAATATTCATTTCATAGGGTTTTTGTTGCCCATTCTCTGTTTTTCTCCAGGAAACTTTACCTCCAAAATT
This sequence comes from Glaciecola sp., assembly GCA_047637355.1. Classification (GTDB taxonomy): domain Bacteria; phylum Pseudomonadota; class Gammaproteobacteria; order Enterobacterales; family Alteromonadaceae; genus Glaciecola. The sequence continues at coordinate 25,240 of JBLIKA010000040.1, forward strand.
TTGCATACAATTGGCAAAATCCGTAATTTCTTGGTCATCCAACAGACCTTCAGCAGGTCGTAAGCCAACACCGTCATGAGATGCAATGAAATTGAAGTAGGTCGTGCCGTTTTGTGCAGGCGGCATGCTCATCATCCAACTTTTTAAATAACTACAATCACCGGTTATAAGCGTATTTATAAGCAGTGGAGGCAATGAAAAGTTATAAATGGCGTGAGCTTCGTTGGCATTACCGAAATATGTAAGGTTTTCTCTATTCGGAATGTTAGTCTCAGTAATGATTATGGTATCTGGCGCCGTATGCTCAATCAGCGTTCTCAATAGACGAACCACTTCGTGTGTTTCCGCTAAATTTATACTCGAGCTACCTGGCACTTTCCATAAAAATGCGATTGCATCTAAACGAAAAACCTTGGTTCCTTTATTTAAATATAGGCGAATGATGTCAATGAAGGCAATCAGGACATTGGGGTTTCTAAAATCAAAATCAACTTGGTCATGGCTAAATGTGCACCACACAAGCTTTGTGCCACTTGGGGTATCAACTTCTTTCAACAGGTCTGATGTTCTTGGTCTTACAACCATACTCAGGTCGTCGTCGGACGTTGCTGTAAAAAAGTAGTCGCTGCCAATTCCATCTTGCTGGGTGAAATTTTCAAACCACTTACTTCGCGCTGAGCAGTGATTAATAACAACGTCAGTCATGAGTCCATATTCTTTCGAAATGGCTTCAATATCATCCCAATCGCCTAAACTTTGATTGACGATGGAGTAATCAATGATAGAAAAACCATCATCGGAGCTATATGGGAAATAGGGCAATATATGCACATGACTAATAATCGAGTCACAGTATTCGTTAATAAAACGTCGGAGTGTCTTTAATGGCTTTTGACTAAAACCAAATTCAAAACCTTCTGCGTTCTCAACTACACTATCACCATAGGTAATCATAATGATGTCTGACTCATCCCAGCGGTTCTTATGAGGTGTTGGATAATGACAATCATCGGTACTGGTAACACCAATACTCTTCTGCAATTTAGGTACAAGTAACTCTATTTCAGATGGAGTTAGTATGTCTTTATAGACCACTTCCAAGTGGTGTTTTACTTTCGCGGTAAATTGAAGGAAATGGTCTGTCACATTATTGTCCTTTACTAAATTCTTGGAAGTCTTCCTCAACTGCTCTCTTAAGACACTCCAGCACATCTGGCTTTGCACTAACCACGCGATTCCAACTTGGTATGAATGGCGTTTCCATGGGGTTCTCTAAAAAACTTTGACCCGCTTTCATGATGTTGTGGGCAAACATTTCAACCGCTTTCTCTTCGTTGTGAATGTCTAATTTCAAGCCATTCATCACAGCATCATTGTGATATGTTTCAATAAAATCTAACGCAATTCTAAAGTACGTTGCTTTTATGGTTCTGAATGTTTCAGTATTGAAGGTTGTGCCTTGTGTTGCCAATTTTCTGAATAAGGCTTTAGTGATGTCTATCGACATTTTAGATAAGCCACCTTGTTCATTATCCAGTGACAGGTCTTGGTGTTTATGATCATATGTCTTTGCAATATCAGCTTGGCACAGTCTATTATGTGAATAATTTCTATGCATTTCGGATAAAACACCAATTTCTAAGCCCCAGTCGCTTGGAATTCTAATATCATTAAGAACATCTCTTCTAAAAGAAAACTCACCTGCTAACGGGTAGCGAAAGCT
>JBLIKA010000041.1:0-26493 GCA_047637355.1 Glaciecola sp.
CAAACCGAGCAAGTTCAACTGATTACAACGTTTGCTAAAAAGGTTGATATACCCGTGGTCACTTTTTTAGCTGATGAAAAGTGAGATGAGTGACCTTGCGATGTTGCAAACACAGCATAAGTCTGAACTCCCACAAATCATTACTATTATGGGACCAACCGCCTCGGGCAAAACTGGGTTAGCCATTGAGTTGGCGAAAAAAATAAATGGCGAAATTATCAGTGTAGACTCAGCCCTCATTTATCGAGGCATGGATATTGGCACAGCTAAACCTGGGATCGAAGAGCAAGCGGGGATTAAACATTGGTTGATTGATATTGTTGATCCGCAAAACGTGTATTCTGTGGCAGAATTTTGTCGAGACTCACGAATATGTATAGACGATATACTGCAAAGAGGAAAAGTTCCTATTCTTGTCGGCGGAACTATGATGTATTTCAATGGCCTTATAAAGGGGCTGTCTAACTTACCAAATGCGGATGAAAAAACACGCAGTCAAATTCAATTATTTATTGAACAACATGGATTGCAAGCTGCGCATGATAAGCTCAGTCAGATCGATCCACAAAGCGGTAAGCGAATTCATGCGAATGATCCGCAACGGATTATGCGAGCACTAGAAGTATATGCTTTAACCAGTAAAACGATGACAGCTTTGCAAGGCATAAAACCAGATCCTTTACCTTATGAATTCACGCAGTTTAGTCTAAAGCCAAATGACCGTGCTTTGTTGCATGAGCGCATCGTTTTGAGATTTGACCTTATGCTGCAAAATAATTTTGAACAAGAAGTGATAAAATTACGTAACAACAACGCATTAAACGTGAATTTGCCTGCTATACGCAGTGTAGGTTACCGTCAGATGTGGCAATATTTGAGTGGCGAATACAGTTTTGATGAAATGCGAGAAAAGAGCATTATTGCAACGAGGCAATTAGCTAAGCGTCAAATAACTTGGTTAAGAGGCTGGGAGGCCGCTATTCCACTGGAAACAGGCAGTACAGAAAGTGTCAAAATGATTTTACAGTATATTAGGTAAAATTCTGTACATTTTTTTGCCTAAATAGTATACACTCGTCTGTCAATGCGGGTATTACTAAAAAATAAAAATCATAATAATAATAAAGAGTAAGGAACACAAATGGCTAAAGGTCAATCACTTCAAGACCCATTCTTAAATGCGCTAAGAAAAGAACGCATTCCTGTATCAATATATCTTGTAAATGGCATCAAGCTACAAGGTCAAGTCGAGTCATTCGATCAGTTTGTTATTTTATTAAAAAATACCGTAAGTCAGATGGTATACAAGCACGCAATATCAACAGTTGTTCCTGCTAGAGCATTTGTAATGCCTGCTCAGGGCGACGGCGAAGGCGAGTAATGCCAAAAGGCTTTAACAACACTATCTGAAATCAAGTCGTCTTGATGAAAGTCATGTATTAATTGAAAGTCACATAAGGAGCCCTATTTGTTTGACCGTTACGAAGCCGGTGAACAGGCAGTTTTAGTTCACGTCGATTTCTCTGATGAAAGCGACAAAGAAGACATAAACGAATTGCAAATGCTGGTAAGCTCAGCGGGTGTAAATACAGCATCAATATTAACTACATCTAGGCGCTCTCCTCAGGCTAAGTTTTTTGTAGGTAGCGGCAAAGCGCAAGAAATAGCCGACACAGTAAAGGCGATTGGAGCAGATGTAGTCATTTTCAATCACCAACTTTCTCCTTCACAAGAACGAAATCTCGAAGCACTTATTTGTTGTCGAGTACTGGATCGCACCAGCCTCATTCTTGACATATTCGCGCAGCGAGCCAGGACCCATGAAGGTAAGTTACAAGTTGAATTAGCACAATTAAAGCATCTATCAACAAGGCTTATACGCGGCTGGACTCATTTGGAGCGCCAAAAAGGCGGTATTGGTTTACGTGGGCCAGGTGAAACACAATTAGAGACCGATAGACGTTTACTGCGTGCACGAGTAAAAGGCATTATAAAGCGTCTCGAAAAAGTTAAAAAGCAACGTGAGCAGGGTCGCCGTTCTCGAAAACGAGCTGAGATTCCAACAGTATCGCTCGTTGGCTATACTAATGCTGGAAAATCCACACTATTTAATACAATTACAAATGCGGGAGTTTATGCAGCTGATCAGTTGTTTGCTACACTTGATCCAACATTGCGTAAAATTGAATTAGCAGAAGTTGGTCACGCTATTCTGGCCGATACTGTGGGGTTTATTCGCCACTTGCCACATGATTTAGTTGCTGCATTCAAAGCAACACTCCAAGAGACACAAGAAGCAGATTTGTTATTACACGTTATTGATTATGCAGATGATCAATATCTTGAATATACCGACCAAGTAAACGAGGTGTTAGATGATATTGGCGCAGGTGAAGTACCACAACTAATCGTTTGTAACAAAATAGATAGACTTGAGGGCGTTGTACCAAAAATTGATCGTGACGATACAGGTCGTCCAATTCGTGTTTGGATTTCAGCGCAAGAAGGTTTAGGTATTGATTTATTAAAAAATGCCCTCACTGAATGTTTACATAGGGAAATGGTTGAACATCAGTTAAAAGTTCCTCCAAATGAAGGCAGGTTGCGTGGAATGCTCTATAATCTTAATTGCATTGCACAACAAAGCTATTCAGAAGATGGAGATTGGCTGGTTGATATTAAAATGCTAGAGAGTGATTGGAATAAAATAGATAAAGAATTGGATAATCGTCTCAATAACTACATTTTGTAGCGATTTTTATAAATTTAATAATCTAATCCAATCACGTTCTAGTATAAGTATTAGTAAAACAAAAACGTAAGTATAAATGACTTTAATTTTGGAGTGTCTGTATGGCTTGGAATGAGCCGGGTGGTGATAAAAACGACCCTTGGAAAAATCGCGGCGGTAAAGAACAAGGTCCACCAGATCTTGATGAAGTACTGAAGAATTTATTTAGCAAGTTTAGTAAGTCTGGAGGCGGTGGCGGTGGCAGCGGTAAAAGCTATACTGGTTTAGGGCTAGGTTTACTGGTTGCTATTATTGTTGTTGTTTGGGGCTTGAGTGGTTTTTATACCATTAAAGAAGCTGAACGCGGTGTCATATTGAGATTCGGTGAAAATACAGGCCAGCTAGCACAACCTGGTTTAAGCTGGAAGATGACGTTTATTGATGAAATTATTCCTGTAAACGTACAAAATATCAGCTCGTTAGGTTCGGCTGGCTCAATGCTGACTGAAGACGAAAACATGGTGCGTGTTGAAATGGAAATGCAATATCGTATTGCTGATCCGTATCTTTGGAGATTCTCGGTTACTGACCCACAAACAAGTTTGAGCCAAGCGTTGGACAGTGCTATCCGTTACGTTGTTGGCCACATGAAAATGGATGACATTTTGACTGATGGTCGAGAGACAGCCAGACAACGAGTTCGCGATGAATTGGATAATATCGTTGGGGCTTATAACATGGGTGTTTCGGTTATCGACATGAACTTTAAGGATGCACGTCCACCGCAAGAAGTAAAAGCGGCGTTTGATGATGCCATTGCTGCCCAGGAAGATGAAGTTCGATTTATCCGTGAAGCTGAAGCTTATGCGAGAGAAATCGAGCCACGAGCTCGTGGACAAGTCAATCGTATGAACGAAGAAGCACAGGCTTATAAAGAGCGTTCTATATTGGAAGCTCAAGGTGAGGTGGCTCGCTTCGAAGAGTTACTACCACAGTATCAAGCTGCGCCAATCGTGACTAGACAGCGTATATATCTTGAAACAATGGAAGAGGTATTTTCGAGTACCAGTAAAATCATTGTTGATACAGAGGGTAGTGGCAACATGATGTACTTACCTTTAGACAAGATTATGGATCGTACAAATTCGCAGACTCAAGCACAACGAGCTCAAGAGCGAAACACATTGGAAGGTTTGCGCAATTCACCAGCGGCAGAAGAGTTGTTGAACAGAACGCAAGACAACAATGTACGCAGCAATAATAGAGAGGGGAGAAACTAAAGCATGAAGAATTTATTAGCTATAGTAATAATCATCCTGTTGGCGATTGGTTACGGATCGATTTTCGTGGTCAAAGAAGGAACGCGTTCTATCGTCGTTCGATTCGGCAAAGTAGTTGCAGACGATGAAGGTAAAACTCAGGTTTATACACCCGGTCTGCAATTTAAATTAGCTGTATTTGATACAGTAAAAGTATTGGATGCTCGTATTCAAACGTTGGATGAGCAACCAGACCGTTTCGTGACAATAGAGAAAGAAGATTTGATCGTTGATTCCTATGTTAAGTGGAAAATCGAAGACTTTGAGCGTTACTACTTGTCAACTGGCGGCGATAGATTTCAAGCAGAGAGTCTGCTTAAGCAGAAAGTAAACAACGGACTTCGTTCTGAATTCGGTTCTCGCACAATCAAGCAGATAGTATCTGGTGAGCGCAGTGAATTGATGGACGAGGCAATGAAACAAGCTTCAGGCAGCACTGATGAATTGGGTGTAAAGATTGTTGATGTGCGAGTTAAACAGATTAACTTACCAACGGAAATCAGCGAATCAATATTTAATCGGATGCGTTCAGAACGAGCAGCAGCGGCGAGAGAGTATCGTTCTGAAGGTAAAGAGCAAGGCGAGATTATACGCGCCAATATTGATGCTAAAGTCACGATCATGTTGGCAGACGCTGAGAGAAATGCACGTCAGTTACGTGGTGAAGGTGCAGCACAATCAGCTAAAATCTATGCTGACACATTTTCTAAGGACCCTGAGTTTTACTCATTCTTGAGAAGTATGGATGCATATAGAAATGCATTTAATAGCAAGCAAGACGTGATTGTATTAGAGCCGGACAGTGAATTCTTTAATTACTTAAATTCACAATCAGGCAAAAGAAAGTAACATTCTTTAAAGCTTAGAAAAGGGGCAGTGTTAATTGATTCTTCGGGATTAATTAGCACTGCCCCTTTTTTTGGATCTCGGTTTTGTCCAACTACTTTGATTAGAGCTCAGAACACTGCGTCACAGAGCACACGCTGCAACTAATGATACAATTTGACCACTATCCACCATTTATCTATCGATGCAGACATCAATTTGTAGTTTTGATGAGTCCATACATGGGGTAAATTATCACTCTGTTTTTGTTCCATTATTAAATTGTAATTTTAAATGAAAGTCGCTTATTATCATTTTTTTATGATATGCCGGCGTATTTTATGTATCCTTTAACGTTATAATAACAATAATAAAAGAGAGTGACAGTTGACTAGTCGTAATTCACCTTCAAGCCCGTCATCTAAACCGCCTCAAGATTTATCTAAATCTGGTTGGTTTTCTCGATTTTTATCTACCGTTGAGTGGTTAGGTAATCTTCTTCCTCACCCGATAACTTTATTCGCTATATTGGCAGTGCTTATTGTCTTTCTGAGCGGCATATTAGGGTACTTCGATGTTAGCGTAGCTGACCCTCGTCCAATTGGCAGTAGCGGCCGAGATGCAGACGGTATGATTGAAGTTATTTCACTTCTCGATGCTGACGGCTTACGCCGAATTGTAACTGGTTTAGTTACCAATTTTACCGGCTTCGCGCCGCTGGGCACAGTACTTGTAGCCCTACTAGGCGTGTCGCTTGCTGAACATTCTGGATTGCTCAGTACAATAATGCGCTCAATGGTAATGAATGCATCGCCTCGCATGGTAACGGTGGTTGTTGTTTTTGCAGGTGTGGTTTCTAACACTGCGTCAGAATTAGGCTATGTAGTAATGATACCCCTTGCTGCAATGATTTTTCATTCGCTAGGTCGACATCCGTTGGCTGGTTTGGCTGCCGCGTTTGCCGGCGTATCTGCTGGGTACAGTGCAAATATTCTAATTGGAACTGTGGATCCACTACTTGCCGGATTTACCGAAAGTTCGGCACGTATCATTGATCCTGATTACACAGTTAGTGCTGAAGTTAATTGGTACTTTATGATTGTTAGTACTTTTGCTGTTGCAGCGATGGGGGCTTTTGTTACCGAAAAGATAGTAGAACCAAGGCTAGGAAAATATAATCCTGATGACGCATCAATTGACTTAGGCAAACAGCAACTAGATAGCCCTTCAGCGCTTGAAATAAGGGGCATGAAATGGGCCGGATTTAGCTTTCTGTTGTTAATTGGTCTCCTCGCAATGACAGTTGTACCTGTTGATGGGATTTTACGAAATCAAGAAACAGGCTTAGTAAAAGGCTCACCTTTTCTAAAAGGTATTGTCGTATACATCTTCGTCACTTTTGCCATTCCTGGCTTCGTATATGGAAAAATTGTAGGAACGATGAAAAATGATCGTGACGTCATTGACGCGATGTCAAAAAGTATGAGTTCGATGGGATTGTATATCGTCCTCGTATTTTTTGCTGCTCAGTTTGTAGCGTTCTTCAAATGGACGAATTTGGGTACGGTTTTAGCCGTCAAAGGCGCCGCAATGTTGCAGGCCACTGGACTAGATGGGCCTGAAGTATTCGTTTTATTTATTCTTATGTGCGGGTTAGTTAATTTGTCGCTTGGAAGTGCATCTGCTCAGTGGGCAATTACGGCGCCTATATTTGTTCCGATGTTGATGTTGATTGGTTATTCACCCGAAGTTATTCAAGCCGCTTATCGGATCGGTGATTCAGTAACCAACGTTATTACACCCATGATGAGTTACTTTGGGCTCATATTAGCAATAGGTGTTCGCTATAAAAAAGACTTGGGAATAGGGACTCTGATTGCCACAATGTTGCCGTATACGTTGGTATTCATGGTTGGCTGGACCTTATTATTTTATTTGTGGGTATTTGCATTTGGTTTACCGGTTGGGCCGGGTGCACCAACATATTACACGCCATAGACCAGACGATAATAATGCAGGTACTTTTGTACCTGCATTAAGTCCAAAACAAGCTCAACGGCGTAAAAAGCGATAAGTTAATTAGCAAAAACTCTCAAAACACTAAAGAATCTATGAAATATAAATCACAAACATCATTTACGCATGGCCAAGCAGATAAAGTTGGCGTTTTAATTTCTAATTTAGGTACACCGCCAGCACCGACAAAGAAAGCGCTTAAGCCCTACCTAAAACAGTTTTTATCGGACCCTCGCGTTGTCGAAGTACCCAAAATTATTTGGTGGTGTATTCTAAATCTAATTATTTTGAATATACGCCCAAAGCGCTCAGCTAAAGCGTATAAGACGGTGTGGACTGAAGAAGGTTCGCCTTTACTTGTGCACACCAAAAATCAAGCATTGGGACTCGCGCAAAAGCTGAAGGCAGAATACGGCGATAATGTTGTAGTTAGTTATGCAATGCGTTATGGACAACCTTCTGTCAGTCGAGCGATTGATGAGTTACTGGATCAGGGGGCTAGAAAACTGGTAGTACTGCCTTTATATCCTCAATACTGTGCGTCGACATCAGGTTCCACGTTTGATGCTGTTGCTGAAGATTTTATGAAACGGCGCTGGTTACCTGATTTGCGTTTTGTGAGTCATTATCATGATAATCCTGAATACATAAAATGTGTTGCGGATAAAATCAAAACGCATTGGGAAACTCACCCAAGAGCCGACAAGTTAGTTTTTTCATATCATGGTATTCCCAAGCGTTATTTGCTAAATGGTGACCCTTATCATTGCGAGTGTCATAAAACATCTCGGCTGATTGCTCAAGAGCTTGGCCTTCAAGAGTCTGAGTATATGACGACATTCCAATCAAGATTTGGGCGTGAGGAATGGCTGAAACCATATACCGATAATACTTTAAAATCATTTCCTGAGCAGGGCGTAAAATCAGTCCAAGTTGTGTGTCCCGGATTTTCATCAGATTGTTTGGAGACTATAGAGGAAATTGGCGAAGAAAACCGAGAGTACTTCGAAGAGGCTGGCGGCGAGCGTTATGAATATATCGAAGCATTAAATAGCGACGATGCGCATTTAACGATGTTGTTTAACTTGGTCAAAGACAACCTAAAAGGTTGGGAGCTTGACCCAAGTAAAACGAATGATTATGAACAACGCTGTGCGCTTGCTAAAAAGTTGGGCTCTGAAAAGTAATGTCATCAGAAAGTCCTAAAAACCCAATAAGACAGAGTGTGCTCGGTGATAATCATTTTCGTGCTCCCGATGAATTATTGCAGGCTCAGGCCTTGGCTAATTTACTAGATACAGCAGTAAAGATCCCATTCATTGGTATATCCGTTGGTTTAGATTTTTTGATTGGTTTAATTCCAGTTGTAGGTGACACCGCTATGTTATTAGCATCCTTCAGAATTATACACTTAGGGCGCAAGTTAGGTATGCCCAAAGAACTTCAGACGTCAATGGTTCGCAATACTATCTTTGATTTTGGTTTAGGTTTTATACCTCTACTGGGAGATTTGGTCGATTTATTCTACAAAGCGAACCAAAAAAATGTGCGTATTATGGAGCAATGGTGGATAGAGCAAAATAAACACAAAGTCGATGCGCTAGCTAAACAAAAATTGCAGGAATGGGAACAGCAACAAGATTAGATTAAGTAAATAAATGAGGAGCTGATATTTGTCAGTACCTCATTTATTCTTGCGGCCCGCAAAATCCTACCTACCCTTGATGGCTATATGCTTTTAAAGTTTCCATTGGAATGATACTTAATGCCGCTTCGTTGGTCGCCTCTAGGTCAATCTTAGGCGCTACGTCCATATATAATGCTTCACGCCATCTCATTGCGCACAAACACCATTTATCTCCGGGTTTGAGTCCTTTAAACTGGTACATTCGATTTGGAGTTATCAAGTCATTGCCACGAGACAACGAGTAGTTCAAAAATTCTTCCGTGACTACTGCACAAACACTATGATTACCTACATCACCTTCTGGCACGTAGCAAAAACCTTCTCTTGTATACCCCGAGTTTCCGCAACATAATTTCAATGTTGTGCCTAGTACGTTTTTTTGATTTGCCATTTTTAATCCTTAAGCTTTATATTGCGTATTAATCAGTATCACTCATTCTATAGAGTTAGCTATTACGATGTTAGATAAGAGTCAGCTTAGTCATATTACAAAAAATAATGAAAACTGCAGTAATGTCTCCGCCCAAGAAATTAAGCGATTCGATAGCCTTGCCGAATCTTGGTGGGATCCTTTAGGAAAATATAAGACGGCGTTGATTTTTAATCAGGCCCGCATTAGCTATTTTATTCCACAAATTTGTAAACATTTCGGCAGAGATCCTAGCACAGATGATTGCTTAAAAGGACTTACTATATTAGATGTTGGCAGCGGTGGTGGACTCGTTTGCGAACCACTGGCCGCGAGTGGAGCGACAGTAGTTGGCATTGATGCCAGTGCAATGAGTATAGAGGTTGCCAAACGACACGCACTTAAATCGGGCTTAAATATTGATTATAGACATATGCTGTCATCGGAGCTTGCTGCACAAAACCAGCAGTTTGATGTTGTCATTAGCGCAGAAGTTGTGGAGCATGTTCCTGATCAATCTGCTCTAATTAAAGAGTGTGGTCACTTAACTAAGGATACAGGGATGGTTATTCTTGCGACGCTCAACAGAACGATTAAGTCTTATATTATTGCTATTGTTGGTGCTGAATATGTGATGCGATATTTGCCTGTGGGTACACACAGTTGGTTTAAATTTATTAAACCAAGCGAACTGAATCAAATGGCCAGCTTAGCCGGGCTGACCCAATTATCCGAATCAGGTATGGCTTACAATCCAATCAGCAGACATTGGCGACTCAACCAAAATTTGTCAGTCAACTATATCCAATGCTATAAAAAATAAAAATAGACGATACATTGCAATCATCTATATTGGACTTTCCTATTGCAGTATAGTCGTTGAAACCAGCCATTGACGATATATAGCAGCTATTGTTGTCTACTTACCTCAATCAACTGGTAATGAAATTTAACTGAAAATTCGTTACTACAACGAATGTCGAGATTTTAATTCAACGCGAAAGGAATACTAATCAATGAAAATTTACGATACTAAAACAGCACCCACCCCACGCAGGGTAAGGGTTTTTTTAGCGGAAAAAAATATTCCCATGGAATATGTTCAAGTTGACCTACAAAAAGGCGAAAACCTCTCCAAAGAAATGCGTGCAAAAAATCCAATAGGAAAAGTTCCTATATTGGAACTCGATGACGGAACTTGTATTAGTGAAAGTGATGCTATTTGCCAATATTTTGAAGCATTGCAACCCGAGCCTCGATTGTTCGGTGAGACACCATTACAAAAAGCACAAATAGCCATGTGGTCTAGGCAAGTAGAGTTCTACTTGTTTATGCAAATTGGTATGTGCTTTCAGCATACGACGGGTTACTTCAAAGACAGAATGAATCCGATTAAGGAGTATGGCGTAGAAGCTGGTATTAATGCCTCGAAATTTTTAAGCGTGTTAAATCGCCGCCTTGAACATAGCCTATTTGTCGCAGGAGATGAGTTTTCAATTGCAGATATTACGACCATGTGTTCCATCGATTTTGGCCGCGTAGTAGATGTTCGTATAAAAGAGGAACATACCGCCTTACAAGAATGGTACAAACGTGTTTCTGAAAGGCCCAGTGCAAAAGCATAAAATATATTTAGGAAGCGTTACCAGCAGTAATAACGACTAACAAACCTCGGTATTAGTAAAAATGAGGAGGGTTCTAGTCGAATTATCTAGCAAAATGGGTCTAATCAGGACGCTCAGCAACTCTACTGTTGCAATTGTAAGATTATGTTTCAGAACTATTACAAAACTCAAATAAATATGCTACAAATTAGATTGCTGTGGATAACTCAACTAAGATTCTCAATTTCAACAAATGAGAACGTACCAGGGCAAAAAATTCCACACTAAAATAATAAGACTAAGGGGAATTTACCCCACCCAACAGGAAGATGGAGAGTTTACCAGTGAATCCAAAAATCACGCTAGCCGTGTCGGCTGCTTTAATGACGATGTCTGTGCACTCAGCAACCGATTTAAGTACAACGACAAATAAAGTTCAAAACGAGACACTAAGAGCCTCACAAGCGATTTCTGTCAATAAAAACAGCAAAACTAAAGTAGTTGTTAAACAGACGTTTATTGTAGAGAAAAATTTAGAAAATAAAGAATATATTTACATTGTACATTTAGACAACGATTCTGTTGCTATGTATGACGGAGGCGTTGAAGGACTTGAATCGACTAACCCCCACCAAAAATTCACTAATTTAGACTTAGCGAAGCGGATAAAAGGCGGACAAAGGCTGGATAAATCGGCTCCGTCAGTCGTTGCTTACAAATCATTTTTGGAAAGTAAACAAACGCAGTTATTAACTAAAGTATCTCAAGTTGCGGGCAGTGCGAAAGTTGTAGATTCTTTCCAGTTTGCATTGAATGGTTTAGCCATGCGCATGTTGCCAGCGGAAGCCGAAGCTGTATCTCGCTTAGCCGGTGTTAAGTTTGTTGAACGTGATAAATTATTTACGGTCGACACAGACACGGGGCCAAATTTGATTGGCGCACCCAAGGTTTGGGATGGTACAGCCACTGATAGTGGTATTGGCGCATACGGTGAAGGAATTATTGTAGGTATACTAGATACCGGTATCAATACCGACAACCCTTCGTTTGCAGATATCTCGGGTGATGGTTTTGACCATACTAATCCGCTAGGTTCAGGTGTTTACTTAGGTGATTGTGCAGGTGAATTTGCTGCCCTATGTAACGACAAGTTAATTGGTATTTACTCATACCCTGTTATTACCGACGCGTATGATGACACTGACGTATTTCCAGTTGATTTTCCAAAAAATGGCGAAGATTATGGCGGTCATGGTTCACACACCGCAGGTACGGCGATCGGTAACATATTATTTGACCTCCCTGAAGTTTTACCTCAACTAGGCACTAATGTTAGTGACGGTGTTGAGACTGGTTTTGTTTATGACCGTATTTCAGGTGTTGCCCCTCGTGCAAACGTAATTGCTTACCAGGTTTGTTTTGGTTCTCCAAGTAATACTGACACTTACTTTGCATGCCCTGGTGCGGCAATTGCTGCGGGTATTGAATCTGCAATCGAAGATGGCATAGTCGATGTCCTTAACTATTCAATCAGCGGTGGCGGTTTTTCTTGGGGTAGCTCAACTGAATTAGCTTTCTTAGCAGCACGAAATACAGGTATTTTCGTAGCAACGTCTGCTGGTAACGGTGGTCCAGGTGCTTCAACTACAGCAAAGCATGCTCCTTGGTATACAGCAGTAGCAGCGTCAGAACATGGCCGTGAAATTAATTATGATAAAGGAATTGGCGACTTCTCTGGTGGTGATACCACGCTAGAAGATATAACGGGTGTTTCGAACTCTGGTGCGATTACCGCAAGTATTGTTTACGCCGGTGATTTTGTTAATGCCAACGACCCTGACGGCGATTCAGCTCAGTGTCTGCAGCCTTTCCCCGCAGATACCTTTAGCGGTGAAATTGTGGTTTGTGATCGCGGTGCCATAGCCCGTGTCCAAAAAGCGCAAAACGTAGCTGATGGTGGTGCAGGCGGTTATGTACTTGCTAACCTTGATGGCGGGGCTACAAGTTTAAATTCCGATATTTATATTGTTCCAGGTATACATATTAGTTCGACAAACGGCGATGCTTTAAAAACATGGTTAGCCTCTGGTGCTGACCATATGGCAACGATAACAGCATCGGTAGGTGTTCAAACCCTTAATGCTGATAGAGTCGATGTTTTGGCTGGTTTCTCTTCAAAGGGCCCTGGCACGACCATTTCGACACTAACACCGATGATTACCGGTCCTGGTGTTGCTATTTATGCTGCATATTCTGATGAGCAGTTTGGTTATGACGTTAGTACACCAGCACCTAGTGATTTTAACTATTTGTCAGGTACTTCAATGAGCTCACCGCATATCGCTGGTTCTGCTGCATTAGTGAAAAGTGCACAGCCAACGTGGACTGCGGATAACATTCGCTCAGCTCTTACAATGACCGCAACACCAACAGTTAAGAAAGAAGATGGTGTAACCGCAGGTGATTGGTTTGATATGGGTTCTGGTCGCGTTCAAGTAGATCAAGCGGTTGCGTCAGGTTTGGTCATGGACGAAACTGCTGCAAACTACGAAAACGCTAACCCAAATATTGGTGGTGAGCCACGCTCATTAAACCTGCCAAGCATTACTGATAATAATTGTGTGGGCACTTGTTCTTGGACAAGAACAGTAACAGCGACTAAAGATGGTTCATGGTCGGTTGATGCTGCATCTATCCTTGGTGGTTTAGCAATTACAGTAACGCCAGCAACCTTTGATTTAACTGCTGGGCAATCTCAAGAAGTTACTGTTGCGATTGATGCGTTTGCTTCACCGAGTGATGTTTATTCATTCGGTATCGTTAACTTCACTGCTGCTAACTCGCCAGATTTACATTGGCCAGTAGCTATTGTGGCATCTAACGGAACCGTGCCTGAATCAGTATCCGCTACTGCTAAGCGTAACCAAGATTCATTCTTGCTTAAAGACGTATTGGCGGTAGAAATTACAGAGTTTACAGCAACCTCTTACGGCCTAACAAAAGCCACTGTTGTTGCAGGTTCTGTTGCAGAAGATTCTGATAATTCATCCATTTTAGACGATTTGGCTGATGGCTTGTTTATTACTACTGTCGACGTACCTGAAGGTGCCAAGCGTTTAGTAGTAACAACGTCTGATTCTACTTCTCCTGACCTAGACCTATTTGTTGTTATTGATGCAAATGGCGACGGTATACCCACTGAAGACGAAATAGTGGCGATCGCTGCTACGGGTTCAGCAAGTGAAAGAGCTGACATTGAATTGCCGGCTGCGGGAATGTACTGGATGATTGTACAGAATTGGTTTGCATCAGCTGAAGATGCAGTTGATACCTTCAATCTCAACTATGCCGTTGTTGATGGCGAAGTTGGCACTAACCTTAGTGTCAGTGCACCTAGTTCTATAGCTCAGTTAACTGAATTTGATATTCGTATGACTTGGGATTTAGTTGACGGTATGGAAGGCGACTTATACTTTGGCGCAGTCGATTTAGGTACTTCAGCTGAAAATGCAGGTAACCTCGGCCTAGTTGCTGTCGATTTAGTGCGCGGTCAAGACGACGTTCGTGTAACTGCTCCCTCGCTAGAACGACTAAACCCTGGTGATACTCTGGAATTCTCGGTTGAAGTTGACGCTAACTTTACTAACGAAGACAGAGATTATGAAGTTTCTTTAACTTTACCAGCGGGTGTTACGGTAGATGAGGAAAGTACTGATGCGGTCGTTGATGGTGACACGCTTACTTGGATGCTAACTCAGCCTTCGTTATTTGGTGCTGAACCTTCTTATAGAGTAGCTACTAACGGCTCTGATGCTACGTGCGCAGTGCCATTTGGTGGTGGCACTTACGTCGACTTAGCTGCGTTTGGTATTCCCTTAAACTCTGCTATTGATGGCGACGGGCAAGCTGCTACATTCGGTATTGCAAATCAGTTTTTAGGAACTGAATACTCTAGCTTCACTATTACCGAAGATGGCTTCATTACACTAGGTACTGACGTTGGTAATGAGCAGTACGTTAATCAGCTATTGCCTGATGCTGCAGTACCTAATGCGGTTATTGCTCCTTTATGGCGCGATATGATTGCCGATGTTGCTGGTGGTAGCGGTGTAACAGTAGCTACAGCAGGTGCCCTAACCTTCATTGAATGGGACAATATGTTAACGTACTACGATGTAGATGACAGAGCTGACTTCCAAATTGTGTTCAATAACAACGCAGCACAAGGAACGCCAAATATCGTGTTCGCATACAATGATATGTTACACACCGCAGCAGCGGGCATTCCTACCACTATTGGTTATGAAAATGCAGATGGAACCAGCGGTGTAACGACTCATTATGTAAGTTACGGTTCTGGTGCCGCACCTATTGGTGATGTAGGTGCTGATGCAGTGGATGGCGCAATACTTTGTTTCTACTTGCAACCAGTTGATGATGCACCTACGCAGCTTTCATTTACCGTTACGGTTGATGAAGACAACACCGGTGGACCAATTCAATTATTAGCGATGTCTTCCGTGACTAACCTACCTGGAACAGCTACTGTTGCTTCAGAAGTACTCTCTGGCGTTCAAGTTGAAGGTGCTCCACAACCTACAATAGGCGGCGATACAATAGCTACCTTAGAAGTTATTGAATTGCGTGAGCTTACTTTAGCAGGCCTAGTTGTTGAACCAAATGGTGACGATTTTGACATCACTTGGGTACAAGTGGCGGGTCCAGCTGCGGTTATTGCTGGTAACGGACTTCAAGAAGCTAAGCTTATTGCTCCAGAAGTAACTGAGGACTCTATGGTTGTTCTTGAAATGAGAGTCGTTGATAGTAATGGCAATTCAAGCACTGCTATAGCTAATGTTCTGGTTAAAAACAACATTGCTCCGACGTTAAGTCTTAGTGCTCCAGCAAGTGTGCAAGAAGGCAGAATGATCACTGTGACAGCAACAGCTACTGACCCAGAGGGTGATAACATAACTTTCACAATCAATGGTGTCGCTGGTAGCAGTTTCACAATGGAAGCTCCTAGCACTAACTACGATACCCAACTGGTGTTTGTAGTTGTTGCTTCAGACGGCTTGAATACCACAGAAGAAGCAGTATCGGTAACGGTTACTAATAAGTCTGGTGGTAGCACGGGTTGGATTGCATTACTGTTATTACCTCTAGTTTGGTTACGCAGAAGAAAGGCACACTAATCTGATTAGTGACAAACTAGTTAGCTGCTGTGGGTAACCTCATTGGCTAGTTAATGACTAAGGCCTGATTTCGATACTTTATCGAACTCAGGCCTTTTTTTTAATATCTTGCGCACGTTTGTATCTTAGTTAAATACACGAAAGTCAATTTCTCAAGCGTTAGTCTACTGTTACTGTAAATTCTCTTACTATAAAAATTAGCAGCTAAAGCTTTGCAATTATTCGATTTACGGTTATCGTCTAACTTTCTTTTCTACTTAAGGATAGTTTTATGATATTCAAAAAAGCCATCAATTTCTTACCATTTCTTCTCATAACTCTTTGTTTATTTCTTGCTATATCTTTCCATTTAGCCGCACAAGATAAAGCCTTAGTAGGTGGGAGGCTCATCGATGGTTTTGGGCATAAACCAATAGCTAACAGTGTCATACTTGTTAAAGATGGCATGATTGAAAAGGTAGGAACAATAGACACATTACCCATTCCTCAGGGTTATCAAATCATTTCAACTGAAGGTATGGATGTCTTACCTGGATTATGGGAGAACCATGCGCATTTAATGCTAAACGGCCATTCTGATTACGCGTACTGGGACAAAGCCTATGCTGACAAGTGGGGCTCAGAAATTATGCCAGCTAGCGCAGTACAGCTATTGCTAGCTGGGATCACAAGTGCAAGAGACCTAGGCGCACCCCTAAAAGAATCTATCGATATAAAAACAAAAATTGAAAAGGGAGAAATCCCAGGACCACGTTTGTATGTTTCTGGGCCCTTTATTCAGCACAAGGCTTATCCCGGAACCGACGCGTTCAGATGGGGCGTAGACAATCCACGTGATGCAAAAATAAAAGTGAATCAGCTTGCAGATGCTGGCGTTGATATTATCAAGCTCATCGACCACGATATGATGAGTTTGGAAACCTCACAAGCGGTCGTTGATCAGGCGCACGAACGAAATCTTATTGTAGTTGCACATTCACACAAACCTGACGAAATTAGACGTGGACTGGAAATTGGAGTCGACAATTTTGAACACACAGGTTTGACTACGGCTCCGGCTTATCCGGATGACATTATTGATCGACTTATTGAACGAACAGCTAAAGGACGCGTAGCTGGTGGGCCTCTTTATTGGACACCTACCGTCGAGGGTTTATGGAATTACGATTTAACCGTCGCTAACCCCGAAAGCCTAGACAATAAATGCTGGCATCGAGGACTAGAGCAAAGCACGATAGAAGATATAAAAGCATCTTTGAACAATGTCGGTCAACTCGAATATATGCAACTGACCCCTTTACGCAAGCCAACGCTCAAACACAAAGTGCAACAGCTAAGAGACGCTGGCGTTGTGATGTTAATCGGCACCGATAGCGGCATTCCAACTAAATTTCATTGCCAAAGTACATGGAATGAAATGGCCTTTTGGGTAAACGAAATGAATATATCACCAATGGATACGATAAGGGCTGCAACCTATTGGCCAGCGGTGCTGATGAAAGTCAGTGATAAGTCAGGTACTGTTACAGCAGGGAAATATGCCGATATTATTGCGGTGAAAGGTGATGTCCTACGTTATATTAACTTACTGCAAAATGTAGATATGGTGATGAAAGGAGGAACGGTGTATAAACTCGATGGTAAAGCGACTATCGATTAAGGATATGCATGATTGACCAAATCATGCATATATCAATAATCATTCAGGTAACCGCTAGTTGTTGATATTAATTGTCATCAACTAGCGCTTGATAAGTTAAGTTACGTAAATCATCAGCATAACGGTGAGTGCCATTTGGAATAAACTGCGCCATACCGATAATGATTACGTTCTCAACAGGGTCAACTCTAAAGTAGGTTGATGCTGCACCTGACCAACCAAAGTTACCTTCAGAGCCCATAAATTTCAACGCTCCTGTATCCATAGTAACAGACATTGCTAGTCCATAACCTTCTCCAGCAGCCCAATCTCTATATGGTAGCAAATTGGCTGGAAGGTGATTTGAACGCATGTACTCGACTGTTTTACGACCTAAAATACGCACACCATTTACTTCGCCACTATTTATCAACATGCGAGCAAATGTGAGGTAATCATCCATTGTGGAGACCATACCACCGCCACCATTATGGATTTCTGGGTCAGTCAGAAAATCACCAAGAGGCTCGGTTTCCATTATCGCTGTTTTACCTTCTTTATTATTGCTATATATCTGGGATAATCGATGCGCTTTTTCAGCAGGAACATAAAAACCAGTATCCTGCATATTCAATGGATCAAGAATTTGTTGCTTTACATATTCACCCAGTTTCATACCGGTGAGCTTTTCTACTAAAAAACCAATCACGTCGGTATTTACACCATAGTTCCATTGTGTTCCAGGTTGATGATTAAGTGGTATTTTTGCAAGTTCCGATAACACATTTTCTCGTGTCGCTTTGCCCTGCATCATTGGCGAAGCGCGATAAATCTTATCAACTTCGCTTCCACTAAAGCCGTAACTAAAACCTGCAGTGTGGGTAAATAAGTCAATAATACGTACTGGTGATTTTGCGTCTTCGACTAGCATATTCTCGCCATTTCCACTGACATATACTTTTAAATTGGCCAGCTCAGGGAGGTACATTGCAATGGGGTCATTCATGTGAAATTTGCCCTGCTCCCAGAGTGTCAACGCGGCAACAGCGGTAATCGGTTTGCTCATGGAGTAAATTCGAAAAATAGTGTCTCGTTGCATGGGTTTGCCAGCGGCTATGTCCTGCATCCCTTGTGCCGCGAAGTGCACCGCTTGATTGTTGCGCGATACTAAGGTCATGATGCCAGCAAGTTTGCCTTCATCGATATACTCTTGCATCTTGTTATTAATGCGCAATAAACGTTGCTCAGAAAAGCCTTGTTTAGTGCCAAAAGACGACGTTGGATTTTGTTCAGGTGCTGTGTATGTGCCATTCTCGCTGACAGATACAACACACGCCGTTAGGAATAAACTGAAGAGAACTACTAAGATTTTTTTCATCATTATTTTATTATTATTATTATTATCCGTCACGCAGTGTAACTGTTGTAACTCCCCTTGCAAATCACAATTTTAGATAGTGACTAATTCAACGCCACCATTTGGCTTATATCGTTTTATTATGGTTATTCAATGCTTTGGACGGCAACGTCGGGTCGCTGAATTAGAACTAATGGGATGAAAATAAAAAAATGCTGCAATCATAATAAATGATGCAGCATTTTTGACTATAAAAACTGATTAACGCGTTAGTACAGGGTCAATAAAAAGCCCATAACCACGTTTGTTATCTATCAGCGTTCATGACTTTTACCCACGCGGTAACGAAGTCATTCACAAACTTCTGTTTTGACGTATCAAAAGCATATACTTCGGAAACAGCACGTAACTCAGAGTTTGAACCAAAGATTAAATCGATGGAGGTTGCTGTCCACTTTGCTTCCCCTGTGTTGCGATCAATACCTTCGTAAACACCATCTTCATCAGATTTTTGCCAAACTGTCGACATATCTAACAAATTGATAAAGAAGTCATTGCTTAATGTTCCAGGTTTAGAAGTAAACACACCATGCTTGGAGCCTGCATAGTTTGCATCTAGTGCGCGCAGTCCACCGATTAATACAGTCATTTCAGGTACCGAAAGATCGAGCTGATCTGCTTTATCAACTAGCATTTCTGTGGGCGACTTATAACTTTCTTTTACGTCGAAGTAGTTACGAAAGCCGTCAGCGCTGAGTTCTAACAATGAGAATGAGTTAACACCAGTTTGCTCTTGTGTTGCATCCCCACGTCCAGGATAAAAAGGGACTTGTATGTCATACCCAGCAACTTTAGCCGCTTGTTCTATTGCAGCAGATCCACCGAGCACGATTAAGTCAGCTAGTGATACTGTGTCGCTATTAAACCAGCCGCCATTAGCTTCGCTTTGAATGCCTTTAAGAACGGTCAACACTTTCTCTACTTCCACTGGATTGTTAACTGCCCAATCTTTTTGTGGGGATAAAGCTAAACGAGCACCGTTTGCACCGCCACGCATATCCGTGTCACGATAGCTTGCAGCAGACGCCCAAGCTGTTCTAACTAATTCTTGAACAGTGAGGCCTGAATCAAGTATTTTAGATTTCAGCTTAGCAACGTCCTTACTATCAATAGTCGACTGCGTATCGTCTGAAATAGGGTCTTGCCAAATTTGAATATCTTCAGGCACTTCACTACCTAAAAAGTTTCTTCTTGGACCCATATCGCGGTGTGTTAGTTTATACCAGGCTTTTGCAAAGGCGAGTTGGTACTCTTTTGGATCAGCTAAGAAACGTTCAGCAATTTTTCTGTACTCAGGATCAAACTTAAACGCCAAGTCTGCAGTGGTCATTACCGGTGGATTAAACTTATCTTTTACATGCGCATCAGGAACTGTCTGGTGCAACGACTCGTCGGTAGGTATCCACTGAATTGCGCCTGCAGGGCTGCGGGTTTGCTTCCACTCAAAATTCAATAGATTGCTAAGGTATAATGAAGTCCAGCGTGTAGGTGCCTGTGTCCAAGCCCCTTCTAAACCACTTGATATAGTGTCTTCAGAATGTCCTTTACCACATTTGTTTTTCCAGCCTAGGCCTTGTTCTTCAACACCAGCTGCAGCAGGCTCAGGACCTAAGCAATCAGCAGGTTTATGTGCTCCGTGCATTTTACCAAAAGTATGTCCACCAGCGGTTAACGCTAACGTCTCTTCATCGTTCATTGCCATACGAGCAAATGTGGTGCGGATGTTTTTGGCTGAACCAATAGGATCCGGGACACCTTTTGGGCCTTCAGGATTTACGTAAATTATACCCATATGAGTCGCCCCTAATGGACGTTGCAGTTTGCCGTCGAGGTCTTCACGATCACTTGCTAACATTTCGAGTTCCGGACCCCAATAAATTAAATCAGGCTCCCAATCGTCTGCACGGCCACCGGCGAATCCATAGGTTTCGAACCCCATATTTTCTAACGCAACATTACCAGTTAGTACTATTAAGTCAGACCAGGAAAGAGACTCACCGTACTTCATTTTGATTGGCCAAAGTAATCTTTTTGCTTTGTCTAGGTTAGCGTTATCCGGCCAGCTGTTTAATGGTTCAAAACGTTGCTGCGCCCCAGCAGCGCCGCCACGACCGTCCAACGTTCTGTAAGTACCGGCGCTGTGCCATGTCATTCGAATAAAGAAAGGGCCATAGTTGCCAAAGTCGGAAGGCCACCAATCTTGCGAAGTGGTCAGTAAAGTGTCTATGTCTTTCTTGACTGCAGCAAGATCGAGTTTACTGAAAGCCTCACCATAATTAAAATCTGAACCGTATGGATTTGAGCGCGTGTTGTGGTCACGCAGAGCAGACAGATTGAGTTGTTCGGGCCACCAAAACTGATTGGGTTTTGCTTGATATGCTTTAGTTACACCTGTACCCATTGCGCCTTTGGGTTTACTTATTTCGGCAGTTTCCGCATAAACGGTACCGGACAAAAACAGCAGACTAATAATGCCTGCAATGCGTGTAGTCGAAAATAATTTAGCTTTATTCATATTCCATGTCCTTAGTTCAATAAAAAAGCGAAGTGCGAACGGCATAAACATATCACGTAATTTTTTATTATTAACGCTATGCCTGCTCGCTACAAATACGAATGTATTTGTTGTAGCAAAGTATAGACCTAAAATATTGAACCCGGCTCTGAATAAAATCGATTGATATAATCGGAAAATTTGTGGAGAGCTATTTTTCACACACTTATTGGTCTGAGGAAACAAGCGCATTGCATGCTATTATCGGCATAGATACAATTGTGTGATTGTAGGAAATGAAGGCCATTTTGAAATAAAACGGCTCCGGTTACTAATTATGCTGCTATTTTATGAGTTGTATAATCATATAGAGACGCTGCTTTATCCATCTATCGGGCGATATTTGGCGGCACTAATAATTGACCAAATATGCGCAATTGCACCTATGGGCCACATGAAAATGAGAATAACGGTTAGAGACAAAGTATAACTGCCGGTCGCGATAATAAAAAAAGCCAACGCAGCCATTATTCTACCCTGTACTAATTGGCCTAAACCCGGAATAAAAAATGAGCAAATTGCTGCAATTACATTTCCGCCTGATCCTTGTCCTGACATAAGTCCTCACTTATCAACTTCAATATAGAAGCGATTAAATTAACCTTATAATTAACTTATTAGAAACCGCTCAATTGTGCAAGTGCATGAGCAGATTAGATTGTTAGAAATTGTTACACGAACGTTATAGTTTCAGGTGTGGCATATATTTCGCTATGACCGGACCTAGCGTGATCAGCATGACCATGCCTTATAATTTTCCGATGCACCGGATTGACAGGGTCTATGAAGGCATCGAGCCTCTCACAATATAATCCATTCTCGATGGTATTAATCCAAAATTGAGAGTGTTGCATATGATTCACTCTTAGACTATGAATAAGGCCCTTAAAATTAGAGATCCGAATTACCTTCAGTCACGCCAGCGTTTGGTTAAATCATTGTAAGCATCTATTCTTCTGTCTCTGAAATACGGCCAAATACGTTTTACGCTTTCGGTACGCTGCATGTCGATTTCAACTGATAATACTTGCTCATCATCACTGTTTGCTTGGGCTAGTATTTCACCTTGTGGGCCAGCAATAAAGCTGTGTCCCCAGAACTTAATACCCGGCTCGCCAGTAACGGGAGAAGGCTCAAAACCAACCCGGTTAGCAACAACAACAGGAACTGAATTTGCGATGGCGTGCGCTCGCTGAATGGTATGCCATGCGTCTTGTTGGCGCAGTTGCTCGTCAAGTGTATCGGTTTTATCCCAGCCGATAGCCGTTGGATAAAATAAAATCTCTGCGCCAGCCATTGCCATTAACCTTGCAGCCTCGGGATACCACTGATCCCAACAAACCAATACACCTAATTTACCTACACTCGTTTGGATCGGTTCGAACCCCATATCACCTGGCGTGAAATAAAACTTCTCATAGAATCCTGGATCATCCGGAATATGCATCTTTCGGTATTTGCCAGCTATCTCGGGACTGCGATCAAATACAACGGCTGTATTGTGATATAAGCCGGATGCGCGTTTCTCAAATAATGAGGTAATTAAAACGATATTTAGCGAGGCGGCTAACTCACCAAAATAGGCGGTTGCGTCGCCCGGAATTGGTTCAGCTAAATCAAAAGCGTCAACGTCTTCTTGCTGACAAAAATACAGCGTACTGTGCAGCTCTTGTAACAAAATGCACTCGCATCCATTAGCAGCCAATTGCTTAACCTTTTGCGCACTCTTGGTCCAGTTTTCAAGTTTATTGTTAGAAACAACGGATTGCTGAACAATGCCTATTTTCAATGTTGATTTCATCGTAATGAACCCACCTTTTTACTCAGGTTGTATGATGTTTGAGTTCTCATAATTCGCTCACTCCGCTTTGCCCTTTGTGGATAATTTCAGACTTTAAAGTATCCACGGGCACTTGCATTGTAATGCAATGTAAACTACCGAACTGCTGAACTAATGGTGCGCAATTAATAGCCACAATTTTATGATTTGGGAATGCCCTTTGAATAATTTCTAAGGCCTCGACATCCTCTTCTTGTTTATAAATAGGGAATAAAACTGACTTATTACAAATAAGGAAATTTGCATAAGATGCTGGTAAGCGCTCACTATCTTCGTTGTGCATATTAGGAAGAGGAAGTTCATAAATAGCATGTGTAGGAAACGCTTGTTGGCATTCCATCCGTAGTTTAAAAAGCCCATCAAAATGATCATCACTTGGTCTGTTATAGGCGCCTTGAATAACTAAACCATGCAATGGAGTGAAGCGCACCAAAGTATCAATATGTCCATCTGTATCATCGCCTTCTAAATGGCCATGCTGAAAGATGCTGGTCATAGACGCGCCCAGTTGATGGGCAAATATATCAACATATTCCGATTCAGTTAGCTCGCCATTTCGCAATTCATTAAATAAGCATGAACGGGTTGATATTAGGTGTTGGTTTTGGTCAATTTCGAGCGCACCGCCTTCCAACACAATATCGCAGTACTGCATAGGTTGCTGACAGAGCTTAGCTAAAACGAGTTGATTTATTTTATCGTCTTTAGTGGCATCAAATTTTTGGCCCCAACCATTGAAGCGAAAACTAACGGGCACATTTCCATGCGCGGACTCACAAGTTAAAAATGCGTAATCACGAGCCCACGTATCATTGTAATCGCAAGTTACGCAAAGCACTTTTGCCGAATATGGAATAAGGCTTTTTATCAAGCTCAGCTCTACTTGGCGACAAAGTAAAATAACAATCGCGTTAGCATCATTAATAGCAGTAATTAAATTAAGGTAAGTAACTTGAACTTCGTCAAGCCATGGTTGCCAATCTGTATCTGCATTGGGCCAAGCAAGAATAACCGCTTCTTGCTCCGCCCACTCAGGAAGAAGGGTCAAATCTTGCATTGAATTTGTAAAAGACATAATTGGCTGGGTTCCTAAGCGAATCAAGCATCTATGACGAATCTTTGGATTATAACGATTATTGCGCCCATTGCCACGTTGCTGTTAAGAAAATTCGACGAGGTTGCCCAACAAAATAACGATAGTTGCCAAAACCAAAGTCGGCCCTTTCAGCGTAATCTTCATTCAACAAGTTGTAGAGATTTGCGCTTAAGACTACTTGTTCTGAATATGCATAGCGTAAATTTAAATCTAACAGGGTGTGGCCTGCATACTCGGCTGTGTTTTCAGGATTTAGAAAATAGTTGCCCAAACGCTGCAGTGACAACTCGGTTAGTAACGAAGAGTTGATATTCCAACCTATTTGCACGGAGCCCATAAATTCAGGTGCAGTTTCAATTTCATTGCCTTTTATGTTAGTGCGAGCAAGTGTTAGTGCGTTTGTATACTCATGTTTGGCATAACTTAAATTACTTTTCACGTAGACATTGTCATTAAAATTATACGAGGCCGATACCTCTGCGCCGTTGTGACTTGTTTCTCCGTTTGATAGATTTTGTCGATTACTGTCTTGAAAAATAAAATTTGATTTATCTTGCACAAATATAGCGGCATCAATACTGATTTTTTCGGAATATAGACGCCAACCGAGTTCCAATGCATCTATTTTTTCTTCTTCTAAATCAGTGATTACTTGATTGTTTTGAAGCCTAAATAACTCAGTAGCTTGAGGTGCTCTAAATCCTTGGCTCCATTTCGCATAAATCGATTGTTGGTTACTTATTAAATACAGTACAGACAATGAGGGTGAAAATACCGTAAAGTCGACTGCTTGGTCAGCAGGGCGAGAAAACCGGCAAGCGGCTACGCCAATAGCGCAAGCACTGCCATTAGATAACAGGTTGTTATAGTCATAATTAATATATTCGACTCTACCACCAGCACTAACAAGAAAATCTGATCCTTGCCACTGCAACTGCATGTAGGAGCCAATTTGAGTGGCATTTACGTCATAGTCATAATGTTCGCCAGCCGGAATAGTGGGTGAGAAATCCTGTGCTTGAGTTTCTCGTAAGTTAGCGCGAGTAAAGTCAGTATCTATTCCGGCTATTACGGCGAGCCCGCCTATGTCATAAGAATATTGTGCCTGTAGTCCCATGCTTGTGCTGCTGTTTTCCTCAAGTGCTTTCCAAGGTAGAAAATGCTGTAAAAATGCCATCTCATTCCACCTTATGAAAGGAGTTAGCGTTAATTCTCCCGTATTCAGTTCGCGGCTAAAAGCAGAGTAGGCGCGCAATGATTTTGCATCTCTATAAGCCTCAGGATTCGGATTGGAACGGCGTACTTGATCATCCTTGAAAATCTCAAAACCTTCAACGAATCCGGCCGTTTCTTGATTCAAGTTAGCCATATCTACTAGCGTTTTATTCTGCCAAGTATCGCCTCTGTGTTCATATACTGCCGTTAGTTTTTGCTGGTCATAACCGCTATTGGCTTGATATCCGTTATTTTGAGTTAAATTGGTAAATAAACCAAATGCAGAATCATCTTGTTGTAACCGCAAACCTAAGCTGGTTTTGATGTGGTCATCACGACCTGCGCGGATAGCGATATAATTGGCTTCGTTAGAAAATGCATCGGGCGATAAAATATTAATAACACCATGCACAGCATTCGTTCCATATAACGTGCTTGCAGGACCTCTTAACACTTCTATACTGCTTGCTTGCTCTGAATTGGCATCAAATAATTGATTGGCATTACAAAAGCCTGGAGCACGCAATGAAATGCCATCAATAGCCATAAAAAATGCACCGCATCCGCCTGCGCCAGTAAGCACTGGAGAGCGCACTGCAGTTAAGTGCTCTTGACCATTACCACGGCTAATCCATGTGCCAGAAATACGACCTAACGCCTGATTAATATGTTGATGGCCAATTAACTCTAACGTCGCTGAGTCAATGGCACTGACGCTTGCTGGTGTTGACAACAATGTGGTTTTGCTGCGGTTCGCGGTAACCAATATCCTTTCTATTGGCTGTTCTATTTTTGAGTCGGCGCTTAATGAGCTTTCAATTTGCGCTGAGTTAGCTAAAACGCTGCCGCCATAAGACAGTAACAATATAACAAAGACGACTGAAGCGACTCGTGGTGCGTAGCCCAAATTTGTGGTGCGCTCAGCAAAAGAGTGTGTAGATTGAGG
>JBLIKA010000042.1:0-26442 GCA_047637355.1 Glaciecola sp.
GGAGTAAAGAAGCTATCTAAGGTTGTTACGTCCGTAGGAGCTGTTGCATCAATTGTAAAGATTCCGTTCAGCACTGCCGCTTGATCTGCAGCTATTGAGTTATTAGTTTGACCTAAGAACCATGCTTCTTGGTCGAAGGTGCCAGAATCTTTAATATTTTCATCACAAGCTAGTACAGAAGACTGGAATACCAACTGTGTTGCACTCGTTCCGTTCATGTTTTCTTCCAGTGTCGTATCACCGTCTGATAAATCAGATTCGAAACATTCACCCATACCTGCAGGACCTGTTACCACAAAATTGTATAATTGTGCGTTAGTTTGGTCACGCAACAACACGCCTTCAGAATCAGAGTCAGCAGTATCAAACGTATTCCCAATAATAGTCATGTTAGCAACAGTCGGGTTTGAGAATGCAGTACCTTCACCGCCATCACCATCACCTTCTATACCGCGGTTCGCGTCAGAATTATCATCTGCATGCTTTACCAGTACAAACTGCATTTTTCCTTTAAAACCGTTATCCCAATCAACTGAGTCATCTTGAATACCCGTTAGAACTAAGTACTTAGCATTAACCGAACCACCAAAGAATTCAACACCGTCATCTGCGTTCTTATGCACTTGCAGGTATTCAACAACCGTACCTGAACCTACGGCACCAAAAGTAATACCATTCAATTCGTTATCAGGAGCAACTTCAAAACCACCATGCATGACGCGAACGTAACGCAACGTTCCTGAATTATCAGTATCATCAGAGCCGCCAAATACAGCACCTTCTTGAACGCCTTCCACTTGCAATGAACAAGCTGTTCCGTCTTGTGGACATTTTGTAGAGTTACCGTTACCTAATATAACCACACCGCCCCACTGACCTGCTGTTCCATTTGCTAGACCCGCAGTTACACCATTAGCAACGTGCTGAGACGAGGTAAATGTAATTGGTAACGTTGCGGTGCCGTTGGCTTCGATTTTAGAACCACGGCTAACCACTAAATAATCCGCACCTGAGCTACCATAAACAACCACACCAGGATCAATTGTCAATGTCGCGCTGTCAGTATTATCACCACCAACGAAAACAGCTTCAGACAAGGCATAATGATTACCTGTTGTTAAGCGCAGGTCAGTTGTAATACGGCCAGACAATTGGCATGTATTAGTATTTCCATCTACAGCTGGAATAGTCGTTGTTCCTGCTGGGCAACCTGATGCAGAAGTAACCACACCTACTTCACCACCACCAAAGCCAAAAGCCCAACCCTGACGCCAATCGTTATCACCAATTGCGCCAACAAACGTATTGGTCTCAAAGAATGAATCTAAGTTAGCAGCATTACCACCGGAAGTACGTAACGGACTTTCAGCTGTTAAAGTACCATCACTGTTAATCCCAACATTAGCGCGGTCAGCAAAAGCAATGATGCTATTTCCTTGCTGCTCTGTGCCAAACCAATTATTTAGGTCAACATCTGTTGCACTGAAGTTAAATGCTTCTGCACAAGCAATTACTGAATTCGTAATCGTAATATCGCCGTCTG
Source organism: Glaciecola sp. (assembly GCA_047637355.1). Taxonomy (GTDB): domain Bacteria; phylum Pseudomonadota; class Gammaproteobacteria; order Enterobacterales; family Alteromonadaceae; genus Glaciecola. The sequence continues at coordinate 1,544 of JBLIKA010000042.1, forward strand.
CCAAGTTGCCTTGGACTGTTTCATCATTGTCCATTTCTAAACACTCGCCCATGCCTTGCGGACCAGTTATTAACATGTTTATGATGTTTGCACCTGTTTGGTCACGAAGTAAAACACCTTCAGAGTCCGCATCTGCGGTATCAAAACTGTTACCAATAATCGTGATATTGGCAATTTTTGGAAGTGAGAACGGAGTGCCGTCACCGCCATCGCCGTCACCTTCAATACCACGGTTGGCGTCAGAACCATCAGCTGCGTGCTCAACGTAAACGTATTGGAGTTTACCGTCGTAGCCATTATCCCAGTCTACTGAATCGTCTTGAATTGACGTTAAGACAAGGTGCTTAGCATTAACTGAACCACCGAAAAATTCGACGCCGTCATCTGCGTTTGCATGGACCTGTAAATAGTCAATTTCTGTACCTGAACCAACACCACCAAAAGTAATACCGTTTAATTCGTTATCAGGTGCAATTTCGAAACCTGCATATTTAACAACAACATAATTGAGTGAACCTGAATTATCAGCATCGTTTGCACCACCAAATACCGCGCCGGTTTCTGCGCCTTCTACTTGTAGTGAACAATCAGTTCCGTCTGTTGGACATTTCGTTGTTGGTGCGTTGCCAAGAATGATCATACCGCCCCATTGACCAGCTTGAACTTCGTTACCAATAACGTCATTGTATGAAGTGAAAATAATTGGAGAAGTGGCTGTTCCCTGTGCTTCAATTTTTGAGTCACGGCTGATAACTAAATAATCAGCACCACGGCTACCAAAGATGATGGTGCCTGGTTCAATTTCAAGGGTAACGCTGTTTGCTTTATCGTTACCAACGAAAACTGGACCCGTTAATGCCCAGACTGTGTCGTTAGTTAGTGTAATAACACCATTCACTGCTTCTGCATCAGTAAGGCGACCAGTAAGCTGTCTAACTTCAATAGTCTGACCCAGCGCTGTAGATACTTGGCCACTTAAAAACACATCTACTGACCCGGGCTTTGTATCATCAGGAGTAGTAACAGGAGTGCCGCCGCCGCTGGTTTCATTATTTATAACGCTGTTATCAACGATATCGCCTTCAGAGATATTGATATCTCCACCACATGCGCCAAGTGCCAAAGTAGCTGCTATTGCAGAAACTCTAAAAAGTCCATTCAAGTTCATTGTGCTCTCCAAAACGTCAAAAATAATAAATTATCACTAAAAAATTTTAAATGAGGTTACTTGATGTAAATGACAGTTATGTTACACGACTGTATTGTCACAAAAGTTTAATACAAGGAGTTGTTTTTGAGTTTGAGTTTGAGTTTGAGTTTAATATTATTGCGGTACTTATCGATAACCCTCTAGCGATTGGCAATTAACGCAAGATAGAAACCAATTGTTTATCTCTAAGTTCTTTACTAATTGAATAGTAGCCATTTTCATTCACCATATTTTGCCCTTCATCCGACAAAATAAAGGTGAGAAATGCACGCTCTAAGACAGGCAACTGACTATTCGGCGGTTTGTTCACCACAATATATAAGTACCGAGAAAACGGATATATACCTGAGGTTATATTGTCGTTATTCGGTGCTGTATAAAATATTTGGCCCTGCCTTTTCGTACCGATAGCGAGTGCTTTAACATTGTCATCAATGTGCCCCAGCGCGGCGTATCCCATACCTCCAACAGACGACGCTATAGATAATACAACTGACGACGAACCGGGTAATTCATTAACGGTGGCCTTGAAATCGCCCTCACACAAGGCTTGTTTTTTAAATAAGTCGTAAGTACCTGATGCAGAGTTTCGGCCATACAAAAGCACGTTTCGATTTTCGCCAAACTTAGTCACCCCAATATCAGACCAAGTATCTATTTTATTAGCTGAACCGCAAAATCTAGTCACCGAAAAAAGTGCATCAACTTGCTCTAGCATTAACGATTGCAGTGGATTGTTTTTCTCAACGTAAATAGCGATCGCGTCCACGGCAACAATAAGGGTGGTTGGTGGATAACCATATTTTTGCGTAAAACGGCTGATTTCACTGGCCGTCATTGCTCGTGACATAGGGCCTATAGTGGCGGTGCCTTGAGTCAATGCTTGCGGTGCCGTTGCTGAACCTGACGCTTGAATTTGAAATTTAACATGCGGATATACTGTTTTAAATCGTTCAGACCATAGCGAAATTAACGTTGCCAAGGTATCCGAACCCACGGAAGATATACTCCCATAAACTCCAGCCAGACTCCCTGTTGTTGTCAAGGAAGCTAAGTCTGTTGGAATAGTATCTGGCAACTCAATGGCGGGCTCTTGGTATGTTAACGTTTCTATTTGAGACGGGATTGTTAGTAAAGGTTGAACTGTTGTTGTTTCGTCTAACACTTGAGCATTTACATTTGGCGGGACCAAAATCAATAAGCCGACCAATATACAGATTATGCTGTAGGCAAAGGGGCACAGAGCATACTTAGCGGTATTTAGGCTAATGTTAACTTTTAAAGAAATGGCTTTTGTTAATAATACGTGTCTCACGAGTCCAAGCTATGTTCATAGATAAGTTCTGGAGGTAGTATAAATGAAAATTCACTTCCCTTTCCAATTTTACTCTCAATATTTAAATAAGAGTTGTGATGATTAAGTACGTGCTTAACAATCGATAACCCCAAACCTGAACCACCCGTTTTTCGCGAACGTGCTTTATCCACTCGATAAAAACGTTCGGTTAGTCTGCGTAGATGCTTCTCTTCAATACCATCACCATTATCGACGACAGCAAAATAAGCGGCGGAGCCTCGTCTTTTCCATATTACTTTTATATTGCCACCTGAAGGCGTGTAATAGATAGCGTTGAAGATCAGGTTTGAACAAGCACTGCGCATTTCCGTTTCAACGCCAAATATGCGCAATTCATCATCAACCTTAAAAGAAATATTGTGTTGTTTTTCTTGATTCAGTGTTTGAGCTTCTGTTTCAACCTGCTTCAACATCGCCGTCATATCGATAGTGTTTTCGTATATTCGCTCCGCCGACGCTTCAATTCGAGACAACACAAGCAAGTCTTCAATGAGTGCCTGCATGCGCATAGTTTGCGTTCCCATTTCCGCCATCGCTTTATTCACAAAAGGATTTTTTTCATCCGTGTCAGCGCTAAGTACTTCAAGATAGCCGTTGATGACCGTCAGTGGAGTGCGTAATTCATGGGATACATTAGCGACGAAGTCTTTGCGCATCTCTTCTAATTGAGACACTCGAGAAACGTCTCGTACTATTAAAAGTAATTGATCTTCACCATAAGCCATTATCCGATATTCAAAGGTTTTATTCGGGTTTGTTGGTGCTGGAATTTCAATAGGATATTGATATTCACCAGAGTGAAAATAGTCGATGAATTTTGGATGGCGGATCAGGTTGTCGATCCTACGTCCAGAATCATCAGGCCACTTTAACCCCATTTCTATTCTTGCATGACGATTACACCAAACGATTTTGGCTTCTTTATCCACTACCACAACAGCATCAGGAAGTGCTTCAGAACCTTCACGAAAGCGCTTTACCAAAAAGCCTAGGTTACGGCGTTTGTTGCGGTTACGCCGTTGCAAATAATAAATACCTTCATAGACATGTTCCCAGACACCAGGAGCTGATGGCGGAGACATTTTTCGACTTTCCCATATCCACGTGGTTAACCTATATAAGTGTAGATAGTTGAAAACATTGAGGGACACGGTAGCGATCAATAGCACTAAAGTGACATTTCCAAGATAAATGCCAAGCAAGATAATTAAGGCTAGATAAATAAATAGCTTTAGTATGCTTTTAGTCCATGAACGCGGGTAATACATTTAAATCTTATTTGAGAAGCGATATCCTGCGCCACGAACAGTCTGGATCATGGCATCGTGACCATGTTGTGATAAAGCGATGCGAAGACGACGAATATGCACATCAACCGTGCGGTCTTCAACATAAACGTTAGTACCCCAAACATTATCGAGCAATAACTCGCGGCTATATACACGCTCTGAGTGGGTCATGAAGAAATGTAATAATTTGAATTCTGTCGGCCCCATATCCAGAGGATCGCCATTAGCGGTCACCCTATGCGAAATCGGTTCTAATATCAGACCGTTAAATTCGATTGGTTCTTCTTTTGAAGTTGGAGTAACACGGCGCATAACTGCTTTAATACGAGCGACTAATTCTTTGGGCGAAAACGGTTTGGTAACATAGTCATCCGCACCGGCTTCTAAGCCTCTAATTTTATCATCCTCTTCGCCACGAGCGGTCAGCATGATGACAGGAATGTCGCGCGTAAATTCGTGTTGTTTCAGCTTTTTTGCCAATTGAACACCACTGCCACCTGGCAACATCCAGTCAAGAAGTATTAGATCAGGGTAAGGCTCTTTAACTTTCTCCAATGCGACGTCGAAGTCTTCCGCTTCAACAACATTAAAACCAGCTTGTTCTAAAACAAAAGAAAGCATTTCCCTGATGGGCGCTTCGTCTTCAACTAACAAAATTGTGCGAGACATGGATTTAACTCGTGACATAATTAATTTACAACCAGTATCGAAGTATTCTATGACAGTTTTATTAAATAAGTAAAAGAATTAGTAAAATCACCAAATTATTCTAAAAATAATTAAAAAAACATCGAATAGCTACCATATTTTAGCGTTTAGTTGCGCCACCACTAAAATTTATGACATCTAATGTTACCCTACCCTAACAATAAGGACACACCTATGTAAGCGCGAATTGGTTTACCTAATTCAAATCCACAATATTTACTCAATAAGGACACACCTGTTTGGATGCAAACAGGTGTGTCCTTATTGAGTATCCTTATTGAGTAATTACGGAAATTCGTTTTGACCATCGGCGTCCAGATTGGTAGAGTGCGTTCACTTTTTTAATCGGTAATTATTAGAATAAATATGTGGTTCAAAAATCTTAAATTATATCAACTAACGACCTCGTTAGAGCTCAACGAAGAGCAACTTCAAACTCAGTTAGAAAGCATGTCCTTCCGTCCTTGCGGTTCTCAAGACATTGCAACCATGGGGTGGACTTCACCTTTTAGAAATAGCGATATGTTGTGTCAAAAAACAGCTAATCGTTATTGGTTGGTGCTCAAGAAACAAGAACGCATCTTGCCAGCGTCGGTTGTTAATAACGAATTAGCTGAAAAAGTGGCACAAATTGAAGCCGAGACAGGTTCACCTGTTCCAAAAAAATCTCAACAAGATTTAAAACAAGAAATTATTCATCGCTTACTTCCACAAGCATTTACCAAAAACAGCGTTACCCACGGCTTTATTTCGCCAGAGAATAATCTCGTTGTTGTAGATGCAAGTTCAGATGGCGCCGCTGAAGCATTCTTATCTTGCGTTAGGAAATGTATTGGCTCACTTCCCGTTGTTCCATTTGCAAAAAGTAGCAAACAAGAAACGCTGACGTCTTGGGTTCTTCAAGACGCCCCTGAACAAATTGAAATACTTGATGAAGCAGAGTTCAAATCACCGTCAGAAGATGGCGCCGTGATTAGATGTAAATCTCAAGATTTAGATGCTGAAGAAATACTTGCGCATTTGCAATCTGGTATGTTGGTCCAAAAATTAAGTGTTGCTTGGCAAGACCGACTCACCTGCATTATCGGGGAAGATTTATCCATAAAGCGTTTAAAATTCACAGACGTAGTAAAGGAACAAAATGAAGATATACCTAAAGATGAACTTAATGTGAAGCTTGATGCTGATTTCACACTGATGTCATCTGAAGTAGTCGAGTTTGCTGAAGCTCTTCGCAAAATATTTGAAGTTGATTCAGAATAACACCGACTGAAGGCTGATCAATCGGTCAGCCTTTAAAATGTAATTTTATTACATATTTGTTACACCTGCCCCAAATACATAAAAACACGCACTAGACGCGATACGAAAACTCACCAATATAGCGCAAAGGCACTAAATACGTGCAAAAATAAAAATAAAACTTTTTGTTTATATTGTTAAAAGCAGGTAATTAATAAGCATAACCTGTTAACGTTTAGTAATTTTATTACATTTTTAAGTTAAATTAGACGTAAAAATCAGTTATTTTGTAATTTTATTACAAAATAACTAGATCTCCTCAAGTAAACACGTATTATTTATATGGCAACAATGTTGTTGCACAATATTATTACTGGGATACTCATATGAAAACTTTATTTACCACTATCGCGATTGCGACAATCACATTTACTTTTTCTGTATCGGCAACAAATGTTCAACTTCGACCAGCAGACAATACATTTGAAACAAAAGTTTGCTATACCGCAGCAACTGAAGGGTTAAAAGCTGCTTACGAACTAGTAAAAGAGAGCAATGAAAACTTTGACCGCTTCACTACTATTTTAAGCTGCAACGGTAAGTCATTAGTACGCTCCGCACGAGCGTTCAAACAAGCAAACAAAGCACAAGCAAACCAAGAACAAGCAACAAGAAAAGTTAGATTCGTTACGGATGAGTCACTTGAGTCAAAAATTTGTTTGGATGCAGTATTACTTGGTGCTGACACTGCTATAGAAAAGCACGACGTGCAACATGTAAATATCATTTGTAACAATCAAGATATCAAGATATTTGCTAAGAAATTTGCTGGAAAAACAGTCTCTTTATAGAGCAGAAATACGGAACAGGATAGTTCCCAGCAAATCCTGACATGGCGAGAGATTAAGACATTACGCGTTTTATCTCTTGCCATCCAGAGACACGCAGATCATTGCCTAAAATAATTCTGAATCTTCGACTATATTCCAAGACCATCCACTATAAATAGACAAAGCCCCTTTTTGTAAAAGTGCAACAGACACGTTCATTTACTTGTCCAACAATACTTCATCAACATCTGCTACTAATATAGAAATATTATTTTTGTAACTTATGCTTCCCTCAATTTACTAAAAGCGATGAATTTTTCTCCAATCCCAAAATGACACTAATTGGTAATGGAAGGATCTAGTTTGAATAAGATTTTAGAGACTATACTATAAATGAGAACCAAAAAACTCAACAAATATTGAGCTTTTTTAGTCACTGAGTTAAGGTCGATGAGTATTCAGTCGACAGGATAAAATGTTGAGGGCGTAAAAATAATCACGCAAAAATAGATTTGGCATTGTCTCTGATTTGGGCAAACTCTGGAGATTGGTAAATGTCTACATCAGTAAAAATGCCTTTCTGTAATGCTAAGGTCATTATTTCATCACTGTTGTCGGCTTGGTTAGACAATGCTGCGCCTATACGCACAAAGTCAATGTAATCAATGGTTGGCTCACTATACTCTAAATTCCTCCAATGCTCTGCACATTGAATGAAAACGTCGTTGAATTGCCATTCACGCAAAATACTGCCACCAATGCGACCAGACAATCTCTCAATTGCTACGTCTAGGAAAGTTGGATTAGCAAAAACACTGTCATGTCGTTCGGCTTCAGTTAACACAGGTAATGCACCAATATTAGCTATTAACGCACAGAGCGTCATCGTGTCTAAACTTAAGTTCTTTTTACCCGTCGAAGCTTGATAAGTGAGCATAGCAGCCATTGCATTAGCCACTATATCTACCGTATCAGTCCACATTTTAGTCATGTATTTTTTAACAATTTCATTTTTCGAAACAAAAAGCTGTTCCATCGCTAACGCGGTAGCAATGTTCTTTACTTGATATAGACCAATCCGAGTTACCGCTTGCGTTGTAGACGTCACTTTTATTGCACGACCTAAGTATGCACTATTAGAAATTTTAATCATTCGTGCACTTAGCGATGGATCTTGGCCCACAACGTCGGACATGTCGTTCAAATTGACATTAGGATCATCCGCCGACCTTCTCACTTTTAGCGCGATTGCAGGAAGAGTCGGTAATACCAATGTATCGTTGTTAATTTTTTCGACTAAAATAGTTAACAGTGCATTTTGAGTAGACATGGAAATAGAGCCCTATATTTTTTATTTTGGTCAACGAAAGTGATAAAGCCTGACGACATTTGCGCTTTGTTTGACAGCATCATGATAAAACTAAAAATCACTACAAACTTATGAATTCGTTCAACCTTTTAATCGTTCTTGATAAGGAGGCCATCCCAATGCTTTCCCTGCTAGAACGTGCAAATGAATATGATAAACAGTTTGCCCGCCATCTTGATTACAGTTCATAACAGTTCGAAATCCCTGCTGCGCAACGCCTAAGTCTTTGGCGATATTTGCAGCAACTCGATGCATATATCCAACGAGTGCTTCGTCTTCAACTTCGATATCATTGGTAGTTGCAATCGCCTTTTTAGGAATGACTAAAAAATGCACCGGCGCTTGTGGATTAATATCCTTAAACGCGAGAACTCTTTCATCTTCAAACAATATATCAGCTGGGATCTCTTTATTAATAATTTTTGTAAATATCGTGTCATTCATACTAACAGCCCTTTTGATAAACGATAGACTAATTTGCGTATATAAATTAGCCTAAAACAATGTATAACAATACGAAACCTAATACCAATCGATAAATAACGAACGGCAACATACCTATTCTAGAAATCCAATTTAAAAATAAAAATATACACAAATAAGCAGCAACAAAAGAGAACGCAGCCCCATACAACAATTCATTCCAATTGACTTTAGCGACGTTTCCCAACAACTCTAATACCGAAAACAAACCTGCACCCAAAATAATTGGTATCGATAGTAAAAATGAAAATTTCGCAGTACTTTCACGGTCTAGTCCAAGCATGAGCCCCGCTGTCATAGTAATGCCCGAACGCGAAGTACCCGGAATAATGGCAATGGCTTGAGCCAAGCCAATAATAACGGCTTCTTTCAAACCAATTTTTTCAATAGTTTTTGTCTGTTTTGCTGTTATGTCTGCATACCAGAGTAACAAGCCAAAGACGATCGTCGTAATTGCAACGACCATGGCTATTCGCAAATTTTCGGCAACAAAATCTTTCATTAAAAAACCGAAAATAACGCCTGGAATGGTAGAGATAATTATCCACCAGCCTAACTTACTCTCTGGCGTTTGCTCACGACTTAAACCATGCGAAAACCAGGCAACTGTCAGCTTGGCAATATCATTTCGTAAATAAATAATCACCGCCATTAAGCTACCTACATGCACGGCAACGTCGAACGCTAACCCCTGTTCTCGCCATCCTAAAATTTCTGCTGGCAAAATTAGATGAGCTGAACTAGAAATAGGTAAAAATTCAGTTAATCCCTGAATTATTGCAAGAATAATTATTTCAAAAAACGTCATGTTGGGGTGTTACTCCATGAGTAGTCAGCAACCCACAAGTTTTGTTTTTGCTTGTCGTATTGCTGCCATAAGGTTTGATAAGTTTCTTTCACCACAGGGTGCATATGCAGAGGTACTAAATCAGCTAGCGGCCTCAAAACGAAGGCATTATAGAGAATTTCATCACGTGGCAAAATGATAGGTTTATCAATGACATGTTCATCATAGATCAATAAATCGAGGTCAAGAGTTCGTGGTGCAAATTTTTGTATACCTCTAATTCGACCATTTTCATCTTCAATTTTTTTTAAAATTTCACACACACGATCAACACTTGCATCGGTTTGAGCTGACACAACTAAATTAAAAAACGTATCTCCTTTAAAGCCGACAGATTCACTTTCGTAAACAGGTGAGAGCTGCACATTGTCAAAAGCTTCAGCAATCCCATTCAGCCCAGCATCGGTGTTCGCCGTTTTGTCGATGTTAGAGCCCACACTTATCAGTATGAAATGAGACACTAACTGCGCTCTCTGGTCATGCAAATGGCCACATTTACTGCTTCTTTAAGAATATCTGGTTTATTAACGGTGAGAGTCACCTTTTGAGGCTTGAACTCGGCAAAAATCATATCTAGCATTTCTTTTGCCAAAGCTTCGAGTAAAAAGTAGGATGACTCGCCTGCGAGATCAGCCAAGCGCTGCGCAACCTTGCCATAGTCGATGGTATTTTGAACGTCGTCGGTACTAGCCGCCAAACTTAGGTCAGTAACCATATCGACATCCAGTACTAACCTTTGCTTAGCATGCCTTTCGAAATCAAAAACACCAATAAGTGCGTGGACGGTTAGGCCCTGTATTTTAACTAAATCCATGACAATAACTCAATCGGCTAGCGATTTTTTTCACCTTCTAGTAATCTATTGTTAAGTGTAACCGCAACACAGGGACCAAGTATATGATTTCATTCACGCTGATCATGATTTTTGCGGCATACATGTTAGGTTCAGTGTCCAGCGCGATCGTTGTTTGCTATCTTTTCGGCAAGGGTGACCCACGAACACAGGGCTCAGGAAATCCAGGTGCAACTAACGTTTTACGGATTGCAGGACCTCTCGCTGCCGGTATAGTTTTAGCTTTTGATATAATGAAAGGCACGTTGAGTGTTTATGTTGCATTCTTACTAGGCGTTGACGCAATATCGATAGGTGTTGTAGCTATCGCAGCCTGTCTTGGTCATATGTTTCCAATATTTTTTAAATTTAAAGGCGGTAAAGGTGTAGCAACTGCACTGGGGTGCTTAATTGCATTGGGCTTTAATTGGGCAGGTTTGCTACTAGGAATATGGGTACTTATGGTGATAGTGACTGGTTACTCATCACTTGCTGCAATTGTCACTGTGACAATTGCTCCTATCTACACTCTATTTTTTAAACCAGAATATATGTATTCTGTGCTCATGCTATCAGTCATGATCATTTGGCAGCATCGCGCAAACATACGGCGCTTATTGCATGGTAAAGAAAGTAAAATATGGAAGAAAGGCAAAGTAAACGAATAAGACCAGCCATTGTAGTTCGCATGCTCAGCAAAGTTAAAATAATTGCCATCATAGAGTAACGGTAGTCTTGCATGAAATTTCTTCGCTAAACAATATAGGTAAATTAGGTTTTCAACCTTGACTATCAATACTCATATAGCAGGCAGCGAATCCAATGGCCATCTCGGCATTGCTTTTGTATCCAAGCCCTCAGATTCACCTGCCAACAAACGTTGTGCTCCTGCAAACGCAATCATCGCGCCATTATCAGTACAGTATTCAAAGGCTGGGTAATAAACGTCAATCCCTTTGCGCCGTTTTAAGTCTTGCAACGTCGCTCTGAGTTGTTTGTTTGCGCTTACGCCGCCAGCAATCACAAGCCGTTTTTGATCCATTTGCTTTAATGCGCGCTGACATTTGATTAGCAAAGTATCAACCACTGCGTCTTGAAATGCGTATGCAATATTCGCTTTTGTCTGCTCAGTACCATCACAGTCTCGAATTGTATTTGCTGCGAATGTTTTTAATCCGCTAAAACTCATGTCTAACCCAGGCCGATCAGTCATTGGCCTTGGAAATTTGTAGTGACCTGCTTCACCTTTTTCTGCCAACTTCGCCAACAAGGGACCACCCGGATAATCTAGCCCCAATAGTTTTGCCGTTTTATCGAAGGCCTCGCCCGCAGCATCGTCTAATGACTCACCAAGAACGGTATATTGGCCAATACCTTGAACATCCACGATCATGCTGTGTCCGCCAGACACCAGTAAAGCAATAAATGGGAATGGTGGCGGATTATCATCCAACATTGGAGCTAGTAAATGCCCTTCCATATGATGTACTCCTACGGCCGGCACGCCCCAAGCGTAAGCTAGACTCCGGCCCACTGAAGAACCTACAAGTAATGCACCAACTAGACCCGGTCCACGGGTGAATGCAACACCATCGATTTCACTTGGACTCAGTCCGGCGCTAGCTATGGCGCGTTTAATTAATGGCACTATCTTGCGAACGTGATCACGCGAAGCTAGTTCAGGCACAACACCACCGTAATCGGCATGCAATTTAACTTGGCTATATAGTTCGTGAGATAACAAACCATGGTCAGTGTCGTAAATTGCGACACCTGTTTCGTCACAGGATGTTTCGATGCCTAAAATTTTCATGTAAATACTCAGTAAAAAATAATGCTTTGGGAGAAGCTTTTAAAATAGCTTTGTAATAGTTTCAGTTACTTACGAAATAACAATCAAAAAACCAGTAAAATAGCCAATGATCACAGTGCAATCAATGTTTTGCTAGTATATACTGCCCATCGCTGACGGAAAACCAACAAAAGCAAATATTTTTGTACTAATTCTCTTTACAAGTAATTGCAAAAGTTTTAGTATTCCGCACCATTTTTTAAGCCCGGGTAATAAAACATACCTGGTAGATACAACATCTTAAGGTGATGAATTAATGCCAATCGTGAAAGTAAGAGATAACGAACCGTTTGATATCGCGCTTAGACGCTTCAAACGTTCATGTGAGAAAGCTGGTGTACTATCTGAAGTTCGCCGTCGCGAATTTTTTGAAAAGCCAACTTGGGAACGCAAGCGCAAGAAAGCAGCTGCGAAAAAGCGTCACATGAAGAAGTTAGCTCGCGAAAACGCACGTCGTGTCAGATTGTACTAATATGTAGAGCAGAACTTAGCTGGTCTCGAGCCAATTAAATTCAAAACGGGCGTCTTTATGGCGTCCGTTTTTGTTTCTGCGAAACAGAAATATATAAAGGGAATATAACGATGACTTTATTAGACACATTAAAAGAAGCTCAGAAAGATGCTATGCGCGCCAAAGATAAATTGACGCTGAAAACGTTAAGAATGGCACTCGCTGCGGTAAAGCAGCGCGAAGTAGATGAGCGTATCGAATTAAACGATACCGATGTTCTTGCTATATTGACCAAGATGGTCAAGCAGCGCAATGAATCTATTACCCCATTCAGAGCCGCAGGTCGCCAAGACCTTGTAGACATTGAAGAGGCAGAAATTGTCGTTATACAGAAGTACCTACCACAGCCACTAACTGCAGACGAAATCAATGCGTTAATTGACGAGGCAATGTCAGCAACTGGTGCTGCATCAATGCAGGACATGGGTAAAGTGATGGGGTGGCTAAAACCGAAAGTAACCGGTCGCGCTGATATGGGTGCATTAAGCGGTAGTATCAAAGCTAAATTAGCTTAGATATATGGCTGGCCGCATTCCACGTGATTTTATTGATGATCTTATTGCTCGCAGCGATATTGTCGATATCGTTGATGCCCGGGTAAAACTCAAAAAGGCAGGCAAGAATCACCAAGCTTGTTGCCCTTTTCATAATGAGAAGAGCCCGTCGTTTTCAGTAAGTCAGGAAAAACAATTCTATTATTGCTTCGGGTGCGGCGCAAAAGGCAACGTTGTTAGCTTTTTGATGGAGTTCGATCGCCTAGAGTTTCCAGAAGCAATCGAAGAACTAGCCAAAACATATGGTGTTGATGTACCTCGAGAAAAAGGCGGTGCACCCGCACCTACGGCTCAGCAAAAAAGTCAGCGTGAAAATGACTATCAGTTGATGGAGTCGGTTACTCGATATTTTCAGCATCAGTTAAAACACCACTCCCAAGCTCCGGAAGTTATCAAATACTTAAAAGGCCGAGGCCTGAGCGGTGATATCGTTAAAGCTTGGGATATGGGATTTGCACCTCCAGAATGGGATTCGGTATTAAAAACATTTGGTACTGATGAGCACAAGCAATCTCGCTTGCTAGAGCTGAAGCTTATATCAGAGAATGATAATAAACGTCGATTTGATTTTTTCCGCAACCGCGTCATGTTTCCAATTCGAGATAAGCGAGGTCGTGTTGTTGGATTTGGTGGCCGCGTGATGCAAGACGATGGCCCTAAGTATCTAAATAGCCCCGAAACACCTATTTTTCACAAAGGATTTGAGCTCTTCGGTCTCTATCAAGCACGCCAAAACAACCGCAAACTTGATCGCTTATTAGTAGTTGAAGGCTACATGGATGTGGTGGCATTAAGTCAGTTTGATATTAATTATGCTGTTGCAGCACTAGGGACTGCAACTACACCTGAGCATATTCAAGCCATGTTTAAATCGACGACTGAGGTAGTTTGTTGTTATGACGGCGACAGAGCTGGCCGCGAAGCTGCATGGCGTGCACTTGAAAACGCGCTGCCATTTTTGAAAGACGGCGTGGGTATGAAATTTTTATTTTTACCCGATGGTGAAGACCCAGACACAATGGTCAGAAAGATCGGTAAAGACGAATTCGAGAATTTGTTAAATAAAGCGGTACCATTATCAAAATTCTTTTTTGATAACTTATTACAGCGACACTCGGTTTCATCCAATGAAGGTAAAGCTGCATTGAAAGCGGAAGCTATGCCTTTAATAGAAAAAATACAGGGTGAGAATCAACGCGACTTGTTGCTGTTTGACCTCAGCAAGTTATTTGGGGAAGAAGCGAAGGAAACACTAGCCCGAGATATAAAAAATGCTAACAGCCGCAGAGCTCCGCGGAAAGTTGATTACCAAGCTCCTCAGAAAATAAAGCAATCGCCACTGCGTATGATGCTTAGATTATTAATGGACTCGCCAAAGTTGGCATCCGAGTGTCCAAATGTAAAACTAACAACCCTCAAAAATACAGCAATTTCGGGGATACCGTTACTAATAGATTTGCATTCGTATTGCTACGCAAACCCAAAAGCGAATACGGGGATGGTTTTGGAAGCTTTTCGTGAGCATCCTAATATTAGGCATCTTGCACAATTATTGGAAAATGATGTTGTATCTTTGGACACAAACGTAAAGATACTTTACACCGATTGCTTCAAAAATTTGATTAAATGGCACTTTAGAGCCCGTCTTGACGAGCTTGAGGCAAAGACAAAGTTCTCAGAATTAAGCGAACAAGAGCAACAAGAGTTAAATTTATTAATGATGAAACTGCATTAGTTAGGACGTCAGTGAATCTATTTTAATATCATTACAAATAGTTATTCTGTTTTAGCAGAAATAGCCGATAGGGTTAAATAAGTTGTTAGGTTAACTTATCTACAATTCTTTATGTTCAGCGCTTGTGAGCATAAGGCATATAATGATGTAGGCACTTGAAAAGAGTTAATTTGAACCCATATCTAGGGAAAGTGTAAGCAACAAGATGTAGTCAAAAGTAGTCGTTTAGTGTTATACTATCGAATTCGCAGACGCTACGATAAAGCAAGCTGAGGGATAATTTCCTTGGTATCGTTTAACGGGTTGAAAATAAGCTAGTTTTAAGTAATTAGTTATTCGCGTTTAACAACTCCTAATTAAGTGTAAGGTATATTGTGCAGAGCAAGCAGTCCCAGATAAAACTCCTGATTGCAAAAGGTAAAGAACAAGGTTACTTAACCTTTGCCGAAGTAAATGATCACCTCCCTCAAAACGTTGTCGACTCTGATCAAATTGAAGATATTATTCGCATGATCAACGACATGGGGATTAAGGTTTCCGAGTCAGCACCAGATGCTGATGAATTGCTAATGCAAGAATCAACTGCCGACGAAGATGTTGCTGAGGCAGCTGCGCAAGCGCTTGCCACAGTTGAAAGCGAAATCGGCCGTACAACTGATCCCGTTCGCATGTACATGCGTGAAATGGGTACGGTTGAACTACTAACACGCGAAGGCGAAATTGAAATTGCTAAACGCATTGAAGATGGTATTAACCAAGTTCAATGCTCTGTCGCAGAGTATCCAGAAGCTATCACGCATTTGCTCGATCAATGGGACTTATTTGAAGCTGAAGAAATTCGCATTAGCGATATTATCATCGGTTTTGTTGATCCTAATGAGCAAGATATAGCCCCTACCGCGACTCACATTGGATCTGAATTATCTCAAAAAGAACTTGATGATGAAGACAAAGATGATGATGAGGAAGAGGAAGAAGAAGACACTGGTGTTGATCCAGAGCTTGCACGTGAAAAATTTACTGCATTGCGCAAGCAATACACAAAAGTAATGAGCGTGATTGCAGTAAAAGGACGCTCACATAAAGCATCGCGTAAAGAAATTCATGAACTTAGTGAAGTTTTTAAAGAGTTTCGCTTAATACCTAAGCAATTTGATCGCATGGTTAAAAACATGCGCGGCATGATGGACCGTGTTCGTATTCAAGAGCGGTTAATCATGAAGTACTGCGTCATGAACGCAAAAATGCCGAAAAAAGATTTTATCAAAGCATTCGCCGGTAACGAGACTAGCACTGATTGGTTATACAAGGCATTAGAAGGTAAAGCTCCCTACGTTGAAAAGCTTCTTGAATTCAAAGAAGAAATCGAGCGTAGTGTTAGCAAAATGAATGCTGTTGAGGCTGAAACTGGTCTAATAATTCCAGACATTAAAGATATTAATCGTAGAATGTCGATTGGCGAAGCGAAAGCGCGCCGTGCGAAGAAAGAGATGGTCGAAGCAAATTTACGTTTGGTTATCTCAATCGCGAAGAAATATACGAATCGTGGTTTACAATTTTTGGATCTGATTCAAGAAGGTAATATCGGTTTGATGAAGGCGGTTGATAAGTTTGAATACCGTCGTGGTTATAAGTTCTCAACTTATGCTACTTGGTGGATAAGACAAGCAATTACGCGCTCGATTGCCGACCAAGCAAGAACTATCCGGATTCCGGTGCACATGATTGAAACGATTAATAAGTTGAATCGTATTTCGCGTCAGATGCTACAAGAAATGGGTAGAGAGCCTACACCTGAAGAATTGTCAGAGCGTATGGTTATGCCTGAAGACAAAGTCCGCAAGGTGCTTAAAATTGCCAAAGAGCCGATCTCAATGGAAACGCCAATTGGCGATGATGAAGATTCGCACTTAGGAGATTTCATTGAGGACGGCACTATAATTCAACCTCTTGATTCCGCCACCGGCGGTAGCTTGAAAAATGCCACTCAGGAAGTATTGGCAGGCCTCACGGCACGTGAAGCCAAGGTTTTAAGAATGCGGTTTGGTATTGATATGAACACCGACCATACGTTAGAAGAAGTCGGTAAGCAGTTCGACGTTACTCGCGAACGTATCAGACAAATTGAAGCTAAGGCGTTACGTAAATTGCGTCACCCCAGCCGTTCTGAGCAATTAAGAAGTTTCTTAGACGAATAGTAATTGTTTGCTAAAGAAGTAAAAACATCGAAGCCCTAAGTAAAACTAGGGCTTTTTTATGTATCCCGAAAAATATTCAACCAGGTAAACTCAAACAAGACACACCTATTTTCATGTTTCCATCAAATAGGTGTGTCTTGTTTGTGCTTGTTTGTGAATTACAGAGTTTGCCAAGCGCAAAAAAGGTGTACCATAACAGTCCACCTTTTTTGATTATTTCATTGAGCCCTGAACAACCCTATTAAACAGTGGGGCTCAGAGAACTCTTCTATTTAGACATGTCCCTGTCGTCATGCAGTTCGCCTTCGCCTTTCTTATAAGGGACTGCAGCCTCGAGTTCCACAAGTTTTCTCGCTCGCTTCTCAGGAGAGCCAGTGCCTCTCGCTAAATACGCATACGCTGTCGGCACAATAAACAAGGTCATAAATGCTGAAAACATAACGCCAGAAAATATAACCATACCGATAACTGCTCGCGATTCTGCACCTGGTCCTGTGGCTAATACTAAAGGTAATGCACTAAAGACTGTCGTAAATCCGGTCATTACAATCGGGCGTAGTCGCAACATTGAGGCTTTCTTTAATGCCTCTTCAAATTCAACACCAGCATCTCTCAACTGATTGGCAAACTCGACAATCAGTATCCCGTTTTTGGCAGCAAGCCCTATAAGCATTACTAAACCAATTTGACTATATATATTAATGGACATGCCAGCCAAATAAAGGCCAACATATGCGCCCACTAGCGCTAGCGGTACAGTTAACATGATGACCAAAGGATGGATCCAGCTTTCAAACTGAGCTGCTAATACCAAATAGGTCACTGCTAAAGCCAATGCGAATATAAATATGAAAGATGAGCCAGACTCTTGATAAAGCTGAGACTCGCCCTTGTAATCGATTGAGACCCCACCAGATAGTTCAGTTGCCACTATGTTTTCAAGAAATGCCAACGCTTCACCTACGGTATAACCATCAGCTAAGTTTGCACTAATAGTTATTGCTCGCATCCGATTATAACGGTTGAGTGTGTTAGACGTTGCTCGTTCTGAAATATCTAGAAGATTGTCCATTGGTATCAACTGCCCTGTTCTATCAGACCGTACATAGATATTATCTATACTGCTTGGACTTCGATAATCAGCCTCATTACCTTCCAACACAACGTCATACTCTTGACCACGGTCAAGATAAGTTGATACACGCCTTTGGCCAAGCATTGTTTCCAATGTACGCCCAACTTCAGAAATAGACACACCTAAATCAGCAGCTCTATCTCTATCAATATTCACCAATAATTGTGGCGATGTTTCTTTATAGTCTGAATCTATACGCAACAACTTAGGGTTCTCAGCAGCTTTTTCCATGACAATATCGCGCCAACTGATGAGCTCTTCATACGTATTACCCTGCAAAACAAATTGCACAGGTCGACCTAAACCGCCGCCACCGAGCGCTGAGCGCATAATAGCAAAAGCCCTAACATCTGGAATTTGAGAGAGCTTGCCACTGATTTCATTCATCAAATCAAATGTTGAACGCTCTCTTGTTTCCCAGTCAGCGGCTCCGACAATGGCAATACCGGCAGAACCACCAAAACCAGGGGTTCTTACTAATATACGCTTGGCTTCGCCTGACTCTTTATAAGGTAATAAAATATCTTCAATCACTTTCAGATTTCGTGCATTGCTCTCATAACTAGAGCCCTCTTGAGACTGCATCAGTATAAAGAAGTTTCCACGATCTTCTCTAGGCACGAACTCCTCAGGAATTTTACTTTGTAGTTGAACAAGAAGTACAACGCTAATAACTACCATCAAGAGCACCATGATTGGCTGCTTAATAGTTGTCGTTAAGCTGTTATAGTATTTTAGTTCTAACTTCTTAAAACTAACATCTACCCATTTTCCAAAGCCTGAGCTACGCTCTCTTTTCTTTAACAGTTTAGATGCTAGCATTGGTGACAACGTCAATGCCGTAAAGCTTGAGAAGGCAACAGCGGCCGCAATTGCAATAGCGAACTCAGTAAATAGCCTACCTATATTTCCTTCCAAAAAGACTAACGGTAGGAACACCGATATCAGCACTAATGTTGTAGCGATAACGGCAAAACCGACTTCTCTGGCTCCTCTATACGCAGCCAGTATTGGTGGCTCACCCATTTCTATTCGACGATAGATGTTCTCTAGCACCACTATAGAATCGTCCACAACTAAACCGATAGCTAAGACTAAGGCCAAAAGAGTCAACAGGTTAATAGAGTAACCAAGCATATACATCACGATGAATGCAGCTACTAGAGAAACAGGGACAGTTACGGCAGGTATTAACGTTGCACGGATATTCCCCAAAAATAAATAGATAACAACGATTACCATAAACATAGCAATGGCTAACGTATTGTATACTTCATTAATAGATTCTTCGATAAATACGGAGGAATCGTAGCTTTCAACAAAATAGATATTGTCCGGCAATGTAACTGCAATACGATTAATTGCAGCCTTGGCGGCCTTGGCAACATCTAAGGTGTTAGCCTTCGACTGTTTTACAATACCTAAACCAATCATATTAACGCCATCGCCACGGAAATCAGTTTCATCATCTTCCGCTGCTAATTCAACCTTTGCGACTTCTGAGAGGCGAATTAAAAAACCGTCTGAGCCAGCCTTAATCGTCAGATTAGCAAAATCAGTTGGGGTCAAAAATGAACGCGCAACTCGCACATCAAAATCGCGGTCGTTTGATTCAACGCGTCCAGCAGGAAGTTCGACGTTCTCAGAGCGAATAACCCGTTCAATATCACCAACCGTAATACCGCGAGCTGCCATAGCATTGCGGTCAACCGACACCTTCATGGCATAGGTTCTGCCGCCACCAACGCGAACACGTGCAACACCATCAGCGGTAGATAATCGGTCGACGATGAACCTGTCCGCGTAATCAGTTAGTTCCATGGTGTTTAAGTTAGTACTGCGTAAGTTGTACCAAACAATAACGTCTTCATCACTACTTGACTTAGATACTTCTGGGGGTAATGCTTGATCTGGCAAATTGTTTAGTGCGCGCGAAACTCTCTCTCTAACGTCATTAGAGGCAGCGTCAATATCACGACCTAAGTTAAATTCAATGGTTATGCTGGAGCGCCCATTACGACTAGAAGAGGTAATATTTTTCATCCCTTCAATACCACTAATGCGGTCTTCTAGAAGCTGCGTAATGCGCGTTTCAACGATTTCTGCAGAAGCACCTGGATAGCTAGTATTTACCGACACAATGGGGGGATCGATATCAGGATATTCACGCAATGAAAGAAATGAAATCGCCACAATCCCAAACACTAAAAGAATGAGATTAACAACGGAT
This sequence comes from Glaciecola sp., assembly GCA_047637355.1. Classification (GTDB taxonomy): domain Bacteria; phylum Pseudomonadota; class Gammaproteobacteria; order Enterobacterales; family Alteromonadaceae; genus Glaciecola. The sequence continues at coordinate 21,926 of JBLIKA010000042.1, forward strand.
GCAAAAACTGGTCGTTTTACGGAGACATCGGATAATAACATACAGCCTCCTAATATTTGCTGGCAACAACATTGGGTGGAACGACGCTCACCCCGCTGCCATCACGCACTTTTAATGTTCCTTCAATAATCACTTCTTGACCCGCTTCGATGCCGTCTAGAATTTGAACCCAACCTGGCTTCCTTTGACCAATAATGACTTTTGTTTTACGTGCTTTACTCTCTGCGTCAACAACAAAAACAAACTGTGACTCTCCTTCAGGCACCAAAGCGCTCTCTGGAATAACGAGAGCATCAACAACCCGTTTTTCAACATTAATTTGCAATAACATCCCGGGGCGTAATTTTAGCTCGCCATTTGGTATTTGAGCTCTCACTTGAATTGCACGAGTTACCGGATCAATACGTGAATCTATGCTGGTAATTATGCCGGTAAAGGTCTCACCCGGATACGCTATTGAAGTAGCAACTACGCCCTGACCATTTGCCACACTAGCAAAATGTAACTCAGAAATACTAAAATCTACTTTAAGTATACTTAAATCATCCAGTGTGGAGATAACGTCTCCAGGACGCACTAAACTGCCAATACTTACTTGGCGAATACCCAAACGACCAGCGAATGGAGCGCGAACCTGTAATTCAGATAACTGAGCGTCCAAGACATCCTTTTGGGCTTCAAGTGCATCCACGCCGGCTCTTTGCTCATCTAACAATTGCTCGGAAGCAGCGCTCTGTTTCGCTAAACCTTTAATTCGATTCAGTTGGCGTTTTGCCTCGGCAATATTAATCTCCAATTCATTAACACGTGCTTTTTCTTCTTTGTCACTTAGCTCAATCAACAACTGATTTTCTTTTACAATATCGCCATCTTCAAACAATACTGATTTTACAATTTCTGCTTGTTGTGCCGTTAAGTTAACGGACTCATTTGCGACAGCCGTTCCTAAAGCTTCAACTACTATCGGAAATGCCTGAGTTTCGGCTATTGCACTCACAACCGAGGTTGCACCTCCAAAACGCTGCGGGGGGGCCTTATCGTCAGCGGGCCAATTCAGATAAATGACGAAGCTAACCAGAGCCACTACGCCAATTACCAATGGAGAAAACTTAACCAACTTTGCCATTACTATTCCTATTGAATTTCGAGAAAATTTTTCGCACAATATTGTAAAGCTTATTAATTGATTAACATAGCCATAGACACGAAATCTTACACTTACTTTATCGAATCGCTTGATTCTCGCGTGATTGCACTTTAGTGTGCGTTTTATAGTTTATTTATACTAAAAGCGTTGAACTACGGATTGAAACTTCTGTCATTTTTATGTGTGCTCGTTTTAATGGGCTGCACAAAACCACCACCGGCCCCCACATGCCGCATAGCACAATCGTTTAATGCCGATTATGCTGGCGCAGCAGGATGTCTTATTCGGGTGCAGAATACGCTTTTAGTTACTAAGCACAAAGCTACTGGACAATATGACCTGCCTTATGGCGATCCTATTTCAGAAGAATCAGCGCAATGCACGGCCCACAGAAATACTTGGCAACAAACAGGACTAAATGTTGAAGTTGACCAACTACTCGGTGTGACTCAATCTGGAATGATGCTGTTTGCATGTAAAATAAGTGGCGGTTTTACTAGCGAGGACAGCCCACTCGAACCACCAAGTTGGGCTGATAAAAACATTCAGAAAATTGAATTTATCAATCCATTTGATACTCGACACAATGTTTGGCGCCAACCCAATAATTTAGTTATTTACAGAGATGGCTTCGTGACGATAAAAGAACAAAAAAATAGTATAATTGATAAGCAGTCTCAGCAAGATACAGCACAACCCCAACAAAAATCACCTGAATAGTCGTCTTTTTCCCGATTTTCGCGTATTTTACTTTTAGCATCATATTTATATATTCTAATTAGCATACTTCGGAGTTCCTATGCCGCAATTTAAAGCGCCCATCGCAGACATACAATTTTTATTAAACGACTGGCTAGCCGTTGACCAGCACTACCTAAACATCGGTGCCGAAGGAATGGATTCAGAGTTAATCAGCGAGATTATTGCTCAAGGGGCAAAATTCGCTGAAGAGGCTGTCGCTCCGCTTAATCGTGAAGGGGACGAGGAAGGTTGCAAGTTAGTTGACGGTTCAGTTACAACACCAGCGGGATTTGCGCAGGCTTATAAGCAATACATTGCGAACGGTTGGAATGCCATGTTGGGTAATCCTGATTTTGACGGACAGGACCTACCTTATACGGCGGCCATTCCAGTGCATGAAATGCTTAATGCGGCAAACCTAAGTTGGCGTTTAACTACTATGCTGACAGAAAGTGCAGTACTTGCTGTAGACAAACATGCAACTGACCAATTAAAGGCACTGTATTTACCTAAACTGATTAGCGGTGAATGGACTGGTACAATGAATCTGACAGAACCTCATGCTGGAACCGACCTGGCTTTGTTGCTTTCAAAAGCAATACCACAGCAAGATGGTTCTTATTCAGTCACAGGTAATAAAATTTTCATCACGGGCGGCGACCAAGATTGGACTGACAACATTATTCACCTTGTGCTTGCTAGATTGCCTGATGCACCTCCCGGTGTGCGCGGAATTAGTCTATTTTTGGTGCCTAAATTTTTATTGGATGAAAACGGCGAGCCCGGTGAAAAAAACGCAGTCGGTGTTGGCAGCATCGAAAAGAAAATGGGAATTAAAGGAAGTCCAACTTGTGTTATGAATTACGACGATGCAAAAGGTTGGTTAGTGGGCGAGGAAAATAAAGGGCTTGCTTGCATGTTCACTATGATGAATGACGCTCGATTCCAAGTCGGTTTGCAGGGCTTAGGCGCTGCTGAGGCTTCTTATCAAGGAGCACTCTCCTATGCACGTGATCGTTTGCAATCAAGAGCACCACAAGGTGTGCAACAACCAGATCGAAAAGCAGACGCTATTTTGCATCATCCCGACGTAAAAAAAATGCTACTTACTCAAAAAGCACTAACGGAAGGTTGCAGAGCACTTGCTATGCTCTATGCACAACAAATGGACGTTGAAAAATATACTAGCGATGAACGCCATGCAGATGCCAAAAAGGTGATTGCCTTTCTAACGCCTATTTGCAAAGGCTTTATGACTGACATGGCCACAGAGGTGACTAATATTGGTATACAGGTTTATGGAGGTCACGGCTACGTGCGCGAATGGGGTATGGAGCAGCTTGTGAGAGATACCCGTATTGCCCAACTTTATGAGGGCACCAATGGCATTCAAGCCGCCGATCTAATTGGCCGCAAATTAACACGTGATGGCGGCGACATGCAGCAAGCTACGTTTAATCTGTTGTCTTCGCGCATCGCTGCAATGACCGATAGCGTTAGGCAAGCCCAAGCAGTTAATTTATTGCAAGACTGGAATGAAACTTCTCAGGCATTGTTAGGTGCCAATGCCGTAGATATTGCCGGTGCTGCAACGGATTACTTGCACTACAGTGCTTATTCTTTGTTAGGTGTGTTGTGGCTCGATATGGCAAGCGCTGCCCAGCATTCATCAAACGACCTTATAGCAAAGGGTAAAGCGAATACATGTGATTTTTACATGAAACGATTACTGCCTAGGAAGGATATTCACAAGTCAGTAGTTTTAGCTGCAGCCGACGATCTAATGGCAGTTGAAGACCAACAATTTGATTACATATAGTTCTGTATTTTTCTGATTATCTGAAATCAAAGTTGACGATAATCGGTGTCATATAGGTTACACAAGCATTGTTTTAAGGATGGGTCCTACATTATGAATTTTCGCTTAATTGTAGGTACCATTGTTGCTATATTAGCCTTTGCTGGAAATTCAGTTTTGTGTCGTTTAGCGTTAGAGCAAGGAAGTATTGACCCTGCTAGCTTTACAACAGTTAGATTGCTCAGTGGCGCATTAATGTTGTGTGTTTTATTATTTTCTATTCCAAAGCTAATGCTTCAGAAAACTGAGTTTGCTGATAAAACTGCTTCAGAGCCAGAAGCCATCTCAAACAATGCGGGGTTGGGCTTATATAAAACGTCGGCCAATCCAGATGCATTTTTTGCAAACTTAGGTCGCTTGTTTGCACTCGAAAAAAGCTCCTGGTCAGGCGGTTTGGCGCTTTTTTTTTATGCCACTGGATTTTCATTTGCTTATATCACCTTGCCAGCTGGCACCGGCGCATTGATCCTATTTGCAGCAGTACAAATTACTATGCTGTCGCATGCATTAATACAAGGTTCGCGATTTAGTTTTGCACAATGGTTCGGTTTCGCCATGGCCCTCATTGGCCTTGTTTACCTCTTTTTACCGGGCATCACTGCCCCTCCAATCTTTGGGGCTTTGCTCATGGTTATAGCTGGAATTGCTTGGGGAATTTATTGTATTTTAGGCAAGCGAGTTACCAATCCAACCCAATCGACAGCTGAAAACTTTATTAGAGCATCGATAATTACAGCTCCGCTAAGTCTCGTTTTCATCAATAGTATGTCG
>JBLIKA010000043.1:0-26098 GCA_047637355.1 Glaciecola sp.
AAAAGAGGAGTATTCAAAATCACTCGTCATATTTAACTCATTATAAATAACTCGTAACTTTCTGATTGAAAAAAAGGGAACAATACCGGTATTTAAGTATGCGTCAAATTGCGACTCAGCATTATCACCAAGACCAAAAAACGGGTCAGACTCCACTTTCATTACTTCGCGCATAACAACTTCCTCATTAAAAATGATGTCTATATTATAGTCCGAAATTAAATATTTGCTATAGAACGAAAAAAGCTAAATATGCTTTGTATTTACGCTAAAAAGTATTTGAGAATTGGAAATACCGTCTCCTACCTAGGCTAAATTAAACTCAGTGCATTACGAATTATTTCTTTAGCAAAAAATAGTATCAAAATACAAATTTTATGCAAAAATATAATAACTAATAAAAACAATCTACCGGCGTAGTCACGAGTTAACAAAATATAATATCCCTGCATTAAATAATATCCCTGCATTAAATAATATCCCTGCATTAAATAATATCCCTGCATTAAATAATAAACCCGGATAAGTCGCTAATAAATGTAATAAAAACCTATTAAAATCTGACTTGAAATCCCACAACAATTAGCGTTTAAAATTTTAAATTATTGAATAAATTCATACGCTAAGCTTACCAATAATCAACTTTCAAAATAAAATTGCTTCGGGTCAGGTTTAAAGTTGGTTTAAGCGTGATAAAGTGACAATATTAAAATGAGAATAAGCCAACAAATAAAAACATGTCATCATCCTCAGCAAAAGAGATATTTAAAGATATATTGGTAGACTTGTCCATTAAGAAGAATGGCCGAGATGATTACGCTGAGTATTCAGGGCCGACATTATTATGGCACGATTATGAAACTTGGGGAGTTGACCCGAAACACGATTTTCCTTGCCAGTTTGCTGCTATTAGAACAGACTTAGAGCTCAATATTATTGCAAACCCGGTAAGCTATTTCTGCCAAATTCCTAATGACTACGTTCCACATCCTATAGCCTGCCTAGTGACTGGAATTACCCCACAACAGAGTCTAAGAGATGGATACATAGAAGCCGAATTTGCAGCCAAGATTGCACTGGTAATGGATAAACCCGACACTTGTATTGTAGGCTATAACAGTATTCGATTTGACGATGAGGTTACTCGATTTCTTCGCTACAGAAACTTCTATGACCCGTATGAACGTGAATGGAAAAATGGTAACAGCCGTTGGGACATTATTGATCTCGCAAGGGCTTGTTATGCATTGCGCCCTGAGGGTATTAAATGGCCTTTAAAAGACAATGGGGTTATTTCTTTTAAATTAGAAGACCTAACTACGGCGAACGGAATTACTCACGAATCTGCCCACGATGCGGTGTCCGATGTGAAGGCCACAATTGCTTTCGCTCAGTTAATGAAAGTAAAACAACCTAAGTTATTTGACTTCTACTTTTCACTACGCAATAAAACCACGGTGATGCAAAATATTGATGTTGCCAATCAAAAGCCCTTTTTGCACATTAGCGGAATGCTGCCTGCTGCTCAGGGTTGTTGCAGTTGGTTCATGCCAATATCGATGCATCCAACAAATAAAAACGCGATTATTTGTCTGGACTTGGCGTCCGACTTGTCGGTTATCAAAAACATGAGTTCAATTGAATTAAAAGAAATACTTTATACAAAGCAAGATGAGCTGCCAATCGGTGTCAAAAAGCCAGGTATAAAGCTAGTGCATATCAATAAATCCCCATTTGTGGCGCCTGCAAAAACGCTGACACCAGAGCATGCAGAAAGACTCAATATAAACCGAGAAACCTGTTTACAAAATCATGATTTTATTAAAGGAATTCTCAATATTACTGAAAAGCTATCTGCCGTTTTCGTAGACGAAAATAGACACCATGGTGAAGTTGATATCGACGCAGCACTTTATCATCGCGGTTTCGCTTCTTCAGCCGATAAACAATGGATGACAGAAATTAAAATGGCGCGTTCAGAACAGTTAGCAGTTTGGCAAGACAGAGCCCCAGACGCACTTTATGCTGAGCAACTGATGCGGTACAGAGCTAGAAATTTCCCAAATACATTAGACCAATCAGAGTTAGATAGATGGCAGGCGCATCGAAAGGATAGATTTACAACTGACAACAAGAAATCCTGCCTGTCCATTGCAGAGTGTCAAATGGAAATAGCAGCGCTTTCTGAAAAACACGCGGATGATGTGAATAAAGTAAATTTACTATCGACAGTCACTCGTTATATCGAACAATTGTAAAAGCTTGGGATTACTGCTAAAACAAACTAATGAGTTGTAATATTTCAATTATGATTCGACAAGGTGTATAAAACGTAATATGAAAGGTGTAACGCTAACCGTAAACAAAGCCACTGGACAATTGTTGGCTATAGTCGATCCATTAGTGGTCGATGGCACGCTTGATCTCAAAGCAGTAGAAAAATTTATTCAATCATCTGACTACAACCAGTTTTTCATTTTGGCTAGTGCTATTGAATCCTTATGTAAGCAAAGTAACGCTGCAAAAGCATCAAATAGTTTAGACGAGCAAACTCAAGTTGTCGGAGAAATCAGAGACGCAAAAGTAAGCATAAAAATAGCTGATGACCAAATGAGTGCTGAAATGACTATTGAGTCACCCTACTCTGGGGCGATCAGTTCTTATAATGATGTTATAGCTCTTTTACACCAAGAAGGCGTCAAAAGAGGCATCAGCAAAAAGAGAATTAATAATCTACTTTTTGAAGCTTCAGAAGCGAACAGCGGTATCGAGTTTACTAATGTAGTTGCCCGTGGACTTCCTCCTAGAGATGGCAAAACGTCAGTATTAAAACCACTTTTTCCTAATGCAATAGATAGAATTTTGCAGCCTCAAGAAGCGGACAACAACAAAGTTGATATGCGCGATTTAGGTAACATTTTATGTGTTTCACAAAAAACTGCTGTTGCGCAAAGAAGCCCACCGAGTGAAGGCCGGGCAGGTTATACCGTAACGAATTCGCCTTTAATAGCCAAGACAGGTGAATGGAAAGAAATAAAGTTAGGTGTTAATACCTGCATTAGCCCTAATGATGAAAATATAATTTTAGCTACGGTCACAGGTCAGCCGAAGTTTGAAAATGAAATCATGAATGTCGATGACACCTTTCAAACCAAAGGAGTCAATGTTGGAACTGGTAATATAAATTATGCGGGCGCTGTTATTGTTAACGGTGATGTCACTGAAAGTATGCAAGTTATTGCAAAAGGCGATATTACAATAAACGGTTTTGTAGAATCGGCTACGATTCGAGCCGGAGGTGATATTATTATCACCGAAGGCGCTATGGGAAAGATGAACGAAGAAGACTGCAGATTGCATGCTAAAGGCAGCGTATTTGTGCAACACGGGCAAGGCCTTGATATTGTCGCCGGGAAAAACCTAAATGTGCGCAAACAACTCGCTTATTCGCGAGTAAAGACAGGAGGAACTGTCACTATTGGTGATCCTGAAAAGCCAATGGGTAGCATATTCGCAAGTACTATACAATGTGGTTCAACACTTTATGCAGGAGTAGTTGGTGCAGTATCAGGCAGTTCATTGACCGTTGATTTTAGTGAAGGCGTGAACTTATTAAACACCCGCTATGACTCTATTTTAACGGCGCTGAAACAACTAAGAGAGAACAACTTTGATCATGGAGTCAAGTTGCGTGAATTGCATTCAAAACATGTTCCTAATGCGCTTATTAATCAACTTAATAAAATGGACTCTGCTTTTGAATCGGAAAAGCATCTTTTGAATTGGTTAGAAGGTATCGAAACAGAAATGCGTAAAGCGAAGGTCGCTTATGAAAAGAATGCAAAGGTAGTCGCTTACAAAGAACTATTTCCTGGCGTCTCGATAAAAATCAACAAACGTACTTGGCAATCTAATAAAGAATATTTTAAATCTGCTATTAGCTTAATCGATGGTAAGTGGCAATATACCCCCCTACTGAAATAAGTGATAAAAAAACCCGAAAGTTTGTCTAACTTTCGGGGAACTTCACGATGCCCTTTTATTTATTTTTAACATCGTCTATGTCCTAAAGTATCTCGACAGCTAATGCAGTTGCTTCTCCTCCACCAATACACAGAGCAGCAATACCTTTCTTTAGGCCTCTTTGCTTTAATGCATGCAGTAACGTAACTACAATACGTGCGCCCGATGCACCAATTGGATGACCTAATGCACAAGCACCGCCTTTCACGTTAACCTTGCTTACGTCCAAGCCTAATTTCATTACACCCAACATGGTTACCATAGCAAAAGCCTCATTGATTTCAAATAAATCAATGTCGTCTCTCGTCCATCCCGTTTTAGCCAGCACTTTTTCAATAGCGCCAACTGGCGCTACAGTGAAATCTTCGGGCTTAATGGCATTCGTTGCGTGAGCAACAATTCTTGCTAATGGTTTAAGACCTAATGCAGCTGCCTTTGAAGCAGACATTACTACCAACGCTGCAGCACCGTCTGAAATGGAGCTAGAATTTGCAGCAGTTACCGTACCGTCTTTTTTGAAAGCTGCCCTTAAACTCGATATTTTTTCAGGTTTCGCGTTACCTGGACCTTCATCTGTGTCAATAACAAAATCGCCTTTACGGTCTTTAACCGAAACCGGTGCAATTTCATTGACAAAGGTGCCATCAGCAATAGCTGTATTAGCTTTTAATAATGAACTGACCGCAAATTCATCCATTTGCTCGCGCGTAATACCTTCAGAATCAGCAGTATCCTGTGCGAAGCAGCCCATTGCTTTGTTATCGTAAGCATTTTCAAGCCCATCTAACATCATGTGGTCTATGACTTTGCCATGGCCCATACGATATCCTGCTCGCGCCTTCGGCAGTATATAAGGTGCATTACTCATACTTTCCATGCCCCCAGCTATAATCACCTCAGCACTGCCCGCATAAATTAAATCATGCGCTAACATTATCGCTTTCATACCTGAGCCACAGACTTTATTAATCGTAGTGGCGCCCACCGACAATGGTAAACCTGCACCTAATGTTGCTTGACGTGCGGGCGCCTGGCCTAAACCAGCGGGCAAAACGCACCCCATAATAACCTCATCAATTTGACCATAATCAATTCCATGTATAGCAGCTGCAATTGCCGTTGCACCTAACTCTGTCGCAGGAACTGCTGACAAAGCGCCCATGAAACCGCCCATTGGTGTTCTTTTTGCCGCAACTATTACAATTGAATCACTCATTACACTTTTCCTGTTGTTAATAAAATAACCCCATTAACTAATATAGATTACTTTAGGTCATTTAATGGCTAACTTTAGTGCTAGCTAAGGTTTAGATTTAATTTTGTTGATCTGCATTAAACTTTGCTTTACCTTTACGTTAACTCAGCCTTACGTTAACGTAAAGGTAAAGAACGAAAAAAGGTAACAACATGTCTCAGGAACAGCAATATTCAATTGGCGAATTATCCAAGTTGTTCAATATTACTGCACGCTCTATTCGTTTTTACGAAGAACAAGACTTATTGGTTCCTGAACGAAAAGGACAAAGTCGAATATATCATTTAAAAGATAAAGTAAGACTTAAATTGATTCTTCGCGGGAAACGACTTGGCTTTTCTTTAGCTGAAATCAAAACCCTTTTTGAATTATATGATACCAACTTAACTAGTGCCGCTCAGCTTGAAACCATGCTGGCGTTAACAGAACAGAAACGAGCAGTTTTGAATCAACAATTAAATGATATACAAACGCTCATGAATGAATTGGATGACGTGGAAGCACGTTGTAAAGACGAATTAACTGAATTGCAAAGAGGTAATAACCTATGAATGCGCCCTACCCAACTCTCAACTTTGGTCTTGGTGAAGACATCGATATGCTTCGAGACCATGTGTATAACTTCGCACAAAGCGAAATTGCGCCACTTGCTGGAAAAGCAGACGAAGACAACATGTTTCCAAATCATCTTTGGACTAAATTTGGTGATATGGGTTTATTGGGTGTGACGGTTACCGAAGAGTTTGGCGGTTCGGATATGGGGTATCTTGCACATACGGTCGCAATGGAAGAGATTTCAAGAGCTTCAGCGGGGATCGGCCTTAGCTATGGTGCACATTCAAACTTATGTGTGAACCAGTTGGCCAAAAACGGAACTCAAGCACAAAAAGAAAAGTATTTACCTAAATTAGTCTCAGGTGAGCATATTGGCGCATTAGCGATGAGTGAGCCTAATGCGGGTTCCGATGTTGTTAGTATGAAACTAAAGGCAGATAAAGTTGGCGACAAATTTATACTAAACGGCAACAAAATGTGGATTACTAACGGTCCTGATGCTCACGTATTCATTATATATGCGAAAACTGACGTCACCGCAGGTGCAAAAGGTATCACCGCATTTATCGTTGAAAAAGGAACGCCTGGCTTTACTCAAGCACAGAAACTAGACAAACTGGGAATGCGTTCATCAAATACCTGCGAATTAGTTTTACAGGACTGTGAAGTTCCTGCTGAAAATATTATTGGTGGGCTTGGCGGCGGTGTAAAAGTGCTTATGAGTGGTCTTGATTATGAGCGATTGGTTTTGTCTGGTGGGCCATTAGGCATCATGCAAGCTTGTATGGATATTGTTATACCTTATATCCATGACCGTAAGCAATTCGGAAAATCGATTGGCGAATTCCAATTGGTACAAGGGAAAGTGGCTGATATGTATACTCAAATGAATGCAGCTAGAGCTTACGTTTATGCCGTTGCTCGTTCATGTGACCGCGGTGAAACAACGCGCAAAGACGCCGCGGGTGCTATATTGTATAGCGCAGAGTTAGCAACCAAAATGGCCTTAGATGCTATTCAGTTATTAGGCGGTAATGGTTATATTAATGAATATCCAGCCGGTCGTCTTTTACGCGATGCCAAGTTGTATGAGATTGGCGCGGGCACCAGTGAGATCCGTCGAATGCTGATTGGTAGAGAGTTATTTAAAGAATCAACATAGCATCAGAAACGCACTATACGAGCCCCTAAACCAAGGGTTGCGTCAGTCAAAACCGAACGTCGCTTAGCAATAAGCGGCTTTTTCGCACTGTTATGCATCGCCGTGACAAAAGCGAATTTGCCTTTAAATGCCATTATATGAGGTGCATGAGTGCCCAAAATTACTTCTAAAATAAACATCAATAGCCAAGAGTTTGCTGAAAACGCAGCGCACATGCATGCGCAAGTAGATGACTTAAACCGCCTAGTTAGTCAATTAGCTCAAGGCGGCGGTGAGAAAGCCTGCAAGCGACATACCGACCGCGGTAAACTCCTACCCAGAGATCGCATCAATGCATTAATTGACAAAAACAGTGCATTTTTAGAGTTATCACAACTCGCTGGTTGGGAAGTGTATGATGATTATGTGCCCTGTGCCGGTATTGTTGCTGGTATTGGCAGAGTGTCTGGTATTGAATGTATTATTGTTGCCAACGATGCAACTGTCAAAGGGGGAACATACTACCCACTGACAGTGAAGAAGCATTTACGTGCACAAACAATCGCTGAACAGAATAACCTGCCTTGTATCTATTTAGTTGACTCTGGCGGCGCGAACCTTCCACGTCAAGACGATGTTTTTCCTGATAGAGAACATTTTGGTCGTATATTCTTCAACCAAGCCAATTTGTCAGCGCAGAACATTCCACAAATAGCGGTAGTTATGGGTTCATGCACCGCTGGTGGTGCCTATGTGCCAGCAATGGCTGATGAATCAATTATTGTGCGTGAGCAAGGCACTATATTCTTAGGAGGCCCACCACTTGTACAAGCAGCAACTGGCGAAGTCGTCACTGCTGAAGAATTAGGCGGTGGTGACGTGCACTGTCGTACCTCTGGCGTGGTTGACCATTTAGCTAATAATGACCGTCATGCATTACAAATCGCACGGGACGCCATTGCTCGTTTAAATCGAAGTCGTCCAATCGTTGCAGACAAAAAGCCAACTGTTGCGCCGTTGTATGACATTAGTGAAATATATGGCGTGATCCCCAAAGACAATAAGAAGCCTTATGATGTAAGGGAAGTCATCGCTCGAGTAGTAGATGGATCTGAATTTCATGAGTTTAAAGCACTATATGGTACAACGCTTATTTGTGGGTTCGCTCGAATAGAAGGCTTTAACGTTGGTATTGTGGCAAATAACGGCATCTTATTTTCAGAATCTGCTCAGAAAGGTGCTCATTTTATAGAGTTATGTTCACAACGAAAAATACCCCTCGTATTTTTGCAAAATATCACTGGTTTTATGGTTGGAAAGCAATACGAGTCGGGCGGTATAGCCAAACACGGTGCGAAAATGGTAACCGCTGTTGCTTGCGCTAAAGTGCCTAAATTCACCATCCTTATCGGTGGTAGTTTTGGTGCGGGTAATTATGGTATGTGTGGTCGAGCTTACGATCCACGATTCTTATTCATGTGGCCAAATGCACGTATCTCGGTTATGGGCGGCGAACAAGCGGCTGGTGTTCTTGCGCAAGTAAAAAAAGACCAAGCATCAAGAGCTGGCGAAGAGTGGACTGATGAACAAGACCAAGCCGTCAAGAAGCCTGTTATTGAAACTTATGAAAAACAAGGACACCCCTACTATGCTTCTGCGCGCTTATGGGACGACGGTGTTATCGACCCAGCTGACACAAGACGTATTTTAGGCTTAGCTATTTCTGCAGCGATGAATAAAGAAATAGAAGAAACAAAATTTGGTGTATTCAGAATGTAAGTCGGTAGCATCTGTTAGTCACATTAGTTCGTTAGACTAGCTAATGTCGACAACATAATGAAAACGAACTTCAGCTGATTTATACACGGAGAAAAAAATGACAGAACAACAAGCGATTACAATAGACATAGATGAAAGAGGCGTTGCGACGGTGACGCTCAATCGCCCGCATATTCATAATGCCTTTGATGATACGGTTATCGATGAATTGATTGAGGCATTTGAATCTATCCATCAAGATAATGATGTGAGAGTGATGGTACTGGCTGCCAATGGCAAATCATTTTGTGCTGGCGCTGATTTAAACTGGATGAAACAAATGGCTAGTTACTCATATGCTCAAAATAAGCAAGATGCGAGTCAATTGGCAAAGCTTTTTAATTCTCTGTACAACTTAAATAAACCAACCATCGCTAAAGTTCAAGGCGCCGTTTATGGCGGTGGTGTCGGTTTGGTTGCGTGTTGCGATATTGCGATTGGTAGCAAACTGAGTAAATTTTGTTTGAGTGAAGTAAAACTCGGTTTAGTGCCAGCCACTATCAGTCCTTATGTCATCGAAGCAATTGGTCCAAGATTAGCGAAACGTTATTTTATGACGGCTGAGGTTATGTCTTCTCGAAGAGCCCGGCGCATCGGCTTGCTAAGCGAATCTGTCAGTGAGGAGGAACTTGACTCTAGTGTAGAGAATATCATTTTACCCTTGCTTAACAATGGTCCAACGTCCGTTGCTACAGCTAAAAATCTCGTAAATAAAATCAGCCGCCGCAGCATTGATGATCAACTTATTGATGAAACCAGCGATTTAATAGCCAGCGTTCGCGTTTCACAAGAAGGACAAGAAGGGTTAACTGCCTTTTTAGAAAAGCGTACACCGAATTGGAAAAAAGTATGATCAAGAAAATACTGATTGCTAACCGAGGCGAAATTGCTTGTCGCGTAATTAAAACAGCAAAAATGATGGGTATATCAACCGTCGCTGTTTATTCAGAAGTTGATGCTAATGCATTGCATGTAAAGCAGGCTGATGAGGCTGTTTGTATTGGTCCTGCTCCGTCCAAAGATAGCTATCTACGCGGTGATTTAATTTTACAAAAAGCCAAAGAATTAAACGTTGATGCTATTCATCCTGGGTATGGATTTTTATCTGAAAACGCAAAATTTGCAGAAGCTTGTGCAGAGCAAGGCATCATTTTCATTGGTCCAACTATTGAAGCAATTAAAGCAATGGGTTCAAAATCTGCTGCCAAACAAATTATGCAGAAAGCCGGCGTTCCGCTGGTTCCTGGTTATCACGGTGACGATCAAAACCCCGCACTGATTAAGCAAAGTGCCAATGAGATGGGATATCCCGTATTACTAAAAGCGACAGCCGGTGGTGGTGGCAAAGGCATGCGTCAAGTATGGTCTGAAGCAGAATTTGACGATGCCTTGGCTGCAGCAAAACGCGAAGCAATGTCTAGTTTTAGCGATGACAAAATGTTAGTCGAAAAATACCTTACCGAACCGCGTCATGTTGAAATACAAGTCTTTTGTGATAACCATGAAAATGGCGTTTATTTATTTGAACGTGATTGCTCAATTCAACGTCGCCACCAAAAAGTAATCGAAGAAGCCCCCGCTCCTAATATGTCTGACGAGCTTCGTGCCAATATGGGTGAAGCAGCATTGAAAGCAGCCTTTGCTATCAATTATAGTGGCGCAGGCACAGTTGAGTTTCTGCTCGATACGGATGGTAGTTTCTATTTTATGGAAATGAATACGAGATTGCAGGTTGAGCATCCCGTGACTGAGATGATTACAGGAGAAGATTTAGTTGAATGGCAGATACGCGTTGCCAACAATGAAAAACTGCCGAAAACACAATCTGAGCTAAAAATGCACGGTCATTCGTTTGAAGCTCGCATCTATGCAGAGGATCCGAACAATGACTTTTTACCTGCCACAGGTACCTTACGACTACTAATAACCCCAATCACTAATGCTAATGTAAGAGTCGATACGGGTGTTGAGCAAGGTGATGAGGTATCTATTTATTACGATCCTATGATCGCCAAATTGGTTGTTTGGGATGAAACACGTGAAAAAGCGTTAGCTAGATTAGAGACCTGTTTGCAACATTATGCTATTGGTGGTGTTACAACTAATATTGATTATCTTCGAAGAATTGCAGGCTCAACTCCTTTCAAGCAAGCACAATTAACCACAGACTTTATTGAGCGCCACAACGACAGCATCAGTACTGCAACAAATGTCGACACTGATACCTATTTACCGGCTATAGCGCTGGGTTACTTATTATCTGAGCAAAACGGCTCAGAGGATCACTCCCAAAATACAGCTTGGAACACACACGATAGCTATCGCAGTAACTTAGTGCATAAAGAATCTATTGAACTCCTAGTTAACGATAAACTGCATACTATTATTGCCTCAATGATTAGCCTCAACACATGGAGCCTAGATACCATTAGTGAGCATCATGTAGTGTCAGGAAGCATCACTAACGATACACTTTCATTTACTTTGAATGAATTGAAAACGAAGCTACCCATCATGTTTCATAATGCTGAAATAAGCTTATTTACGCCACAAGGTATGCTGACTGCGCAGATTCAAGCCGTAGACTTAGGCGAAATTGGTGAGGATGACCATGCGAACTCAGTGGTTGCTCCCATGAATGGAACTGTGGTTGCGTTGCTGGTGAAAGCCGGTGATAAAGTAGTAAAAGGACAACAGCTTATTATTGTCGAAGCGATGAAGATGGAACACAGTATTAAAGCACCTTATGACGGCACAATAGCAGAGTGCTTTTTTGACACAGGTGATTTGGTTAGTGGTGGTGTGCCCTTAATCGACATTACGGAAAATAATACAGAAAACGCTCTGTAGGTAACAAAAAGGTCATATCTATGTTTGATTTACTACCAAAAACAGTTGAAATTGTTGAAGTTGGGCCACGTGACGGTTTACAAAATGAAAGAATGAGCTTAAGTGCACAAGACAAAATTGATTTTATAGACCAATTATCATTAGTCGGTTATAAGCGTATTGAAGCAGGTAGTTTTGTTTCGCCCAAATGGGTTCCTCAAATGGCCTCGTCAGACGAAGTTATTCGAACAATAAAGAGAGCTGATGGCATACGCTACAGTGCTTTAACGCCAAATATAAAAGGCTTTGACTTAGCCATGCAAGTCGGTGTGCAGGAAGTTGCTATTTTTGGTGCTGCCTCTGAAAGTTTTTCACAAAAAAACATTAATTGTAGTATTCAAGAAAGTCTCGAACGATTTTCCCCTGTTGTTGCAAAAGCAAAGCAACATAATATTCCAGTAAGAGGCTACGTGTCTTGTGTGTTGGGCTGTCCGTATGAGGGGGACATCAAGGTCGAAGACGTTGTAACGGTTAGTAAAGCGCTGCTGGACATGGGCTGTTATGAGGTTTCATTAGGCGATACTATCGGTGTCGGAACTCCGCTAAAAACTAAAGCACTCATTGAAGCTTGTCTGCTAGTAATCCCTAGTCGCCAATTAGCGGTGCATTTTCATGATACTTATGGTCAAGCGCTCGCCAACATATTAACCGCCATTCAACTTGGCATCCGAGTTATTGACAGCTCGGTGGCTGGCCTCGGTGGCTGCCCATACGCCAAAGGTGCTTCGGGTAATGTTGCCTCAGAAGATGTTGTATACATGTTACACAATATGGGAATAAACACGGGTATAGACTTGAAAAAACTCATTCAGGTAGGTAAATCAATGTCACTTAAGCTTAATCGTAATAATGGTTCGAAAGTCGGCGTTGCAACCTCTTAACTCGATTAATACACACGCAGATTTAAGTTCAATTGGTTAGACGTGTAATCTAAGAAATAAAAACTATCCAATTGTTTATGGTTGTCATTTTTCATTTTTCATCGTTACACTCAGCAACAACCCGACACTAATACCCAACGCAATCATTGAAAACAATATAAGGTTTCCAGCAAACGTTAATGTTGCATAAAACGCCCCTAGCAACAGAATAACAGCACCAATTGCTGTATTTGCTTTACCAATAAAGTCAGTTCTGTCAGAACCCTCCTTTATATCTAATGCGTATATTTTTCTTCCTGAACGCGCCCCCTCATGACCTACACTCATCAAAAAATAGCCAATAACAAACCAAATTGAATGGATAAATCGGCTAAGCTCAAACTGAATAATAAATATTGACGCTAAACAAACGAGCAAAACAGTAATCGCACCTAATTGCATAGTTAACTTGGCATTATGATCAGAAAGCAGTCCCCAAATATAGGACGATAAAATGGTTGCAGCTGCTTGCGCTATTATAAAGCTAGACAGCGTAATAAAGTCGTTTTGCGACGACAAACTACTCGCCCAAACTATAAAAAATGGCGCTATTAGTGCGGTATGCACAAAACACGACCTCACTAAAACAAATAGTCCGAGTTGACCTGAAAATGTCTTAATATAAGAGGCTATTTTCGCTACGATTATTTTTTTTGATCTTGGACCCTTAGCATTGCTGCTAATGACATCGATATCAGTTTCAAGGCTTTTTAACGTCAGCACGCTTAGCAGCATAGCGACAAAACATAAAACCGCAATTATCAGTATAACTTGCTCATTCATTTTACCTGCTAAAAAGGTAAATGTAGCAAACGATAAAGACAGCACTCCAGCTATAGTCGAGGCAATACCGACAGCATTTCCGCGCGTCCCTTTATCTAAATGTTTTCCTTGAATATCCTTCATCGTTAGCGAGGTCATTGCCCTCGCAAAACTCAACCCCACTAATGAAGCCAATACAATCAGCCCACTCAATAATGCGTAAAGCTGACTGGCTTCACTTATAAATAGAGGCAGCAAGATAAGCGGTACAAATATCATAACCAAAATAAAAAACACTTGAATTAGCATACTGACAACCCAGGGCACGCGACGACTTCTTTTCCTTATAAGCCAAGCACTCATTGCAGCTTGCGGCAACAACGCGCCTGCTTCGCGAAGCGGCACTAAAAAACCAAGCATCCAAGATGGAACACCCAGCGCGTTCAACAATGTAGGTAATGTTGTTTTAGCCGACAATAAAATATCAGTTAGCTTACTCAAAACAAGCGCAGTAACGATGCGCCCTTTAACCGTATACATATTCATCCAACCTCTATTATTTACACAGAATATTACTGTAATTTGGATTTTATTGTTCTTTTTATATTAAGCATTTCAGTGAATTTACGCTTTGTATTAGTGTTTAGCGTTTAGGTATGCAATCTGTTAACCTAATTAAATTAATTACCGCTACTTTACAGGTGTCACAAGCCCATGTTAGTAGATCAATACCTTGTCTACCTTGAAAATACCAACCTACAAAAATCAATTATTTCAGTCTCTCTTATCATCGTAGTTGGTGTCGTTCAGTCAATATTGAAGCGTGTTCTGGTTGATAGAGGTAAAAAGCTTAATAAGAATTACCGCTCACAAGTAAACACTTTAAATAACTCGCTTAATATAAGCTTAGTATTTTTTATACTGGTGTTGTGGTCTAGCGAAATACAACAGTTCGCGCTCTCTATTGCGGCCTTTATGTTTGCTATTGTATTTGCCACGAAAGAGTTCATTCAATGTTTCATCGGTTATTTTTATTATTTAAGTGCAAGACCATTTCGCATTGGAGATTGGATACAAGTACAGGACGGCGTTGGTGAGGTTATCGTTGCTGACTGGACCAAAATAACCATGCTTGAAGTCGACTTGCAATCTAATAGCTACACTGGAAAGCATTTATTTATTCCGAATAATCAGCTGTTATCGAAAACAGTTAAAAATTTAAATTTTTTAAGACGTTACAGCATGAACCATTTCACAATAACCTGTGAACCCTTTATCGATATCAATCCAATTATTGATAAATTAGAGATAAGTGCACAAGGATATTTTGAAGATTTTGCCGATGTTGCAGAGCGTTATAAAAAATTCATTGAAAAAAGAATGGATATTGATTTCATTAGTATCGAGCCTAGTTTTCATGTGCATACAAATCAATTTGCTAAAATTTGTATTACTATTGACTTATTTTGCCCCGTAGAGCTAAACTTAAAAATTCAACAAGCAATTACTAAAGAATTCTTTTGTTTGTGGCACGAAAGTGTAAAGCAACAAGGCAACACTGCAACTATTGACGATATAAAGGTACTATCAGACTAATCAACAGCCATGATTTCTATACAATTTATTTAAATAGGGTATATTAAATCGAGTGTGTATTTTTTTTATCAAGGAAGGTTAATACTCTTTCTCTTATGGATTTTGTAAAGGAATGCTACTAAATGCCGACAAATAGTAACGAACGCTACATCAGTAATTTGACAAAAGACACCTATGCTCTGGTATTAGCCGGCGGTAGAGGTTCTAGATTATATGAACTGACCGACTGGCGAGCTAAACCTGCTCTCTATTTTGGTGGTAAGTTTCGTATTATCGACTTCCCCCTTTCCAACTGTGTTAATTCTGGGATACGCAATATCGGTGTACTAACCCAATACAAATCACACTCGTTAATTAGACATTTAGTGCGTGGTTGGGGCCATTTCAAAAAAGAATTAGGCGAGTCAGTCGAAATTCTACCCGCGTCTCAACGCTTTTCAGAAGAGTGGTACCAAGGTACTGCCGACGCTGTTTATCAAAATATTGATATTATAAGAGATGAACTACCAAAATATGTAATGGTATTGTCTGGCGATCATATTTATCGCCAAGACTACGGCCATATTCTTGCACAACATGTTGAATCTGGCGCAAAAATGACAGTCAGCACCATTGCAGTGCCTATTGAGCAGGCTAGAAATGCGTTCGGTGTTATTTCAATTGACGAAAATAGCAAGATAATCGAGTTCGCTGAAAAGCCCTCAGAACCAACTCCACTTGCAGGTTCACCCGGGTATTGTTTAGCCTCTATGGGGAACTATGTTTTTGATACAGATTTTTTATTCGAGCAACTCGAGCGCGATTCACAAAACAAAGGTTCCGAAAGAGACTTCGGCAAAGATATAATCCCAGCCATTATTGATAATCATGACGTATATGCTTTTGAATTTTCGAAAAGCAGCAAAAATGATTCTTATTGGCGAGATGTAGGTACGCTAGATTCATACTGGGAAGCTAACATGGAATTAGTTACACCTGTACCTGCATTAAATATATACGATAAGCAATGGCCCATTTGGACTTATCAGGAGCAACTGCCGCCTGCCAAATTTGTTATGGAGAGCAACGAGAATCGTGGAGAAGCACTAAATTCGGTAGTTTCTGGCGGCTGTATTATTTCTGGCGCCACGCTAGTTGAAAGTATCTGCTTCAGTAATGTAAGAGTAAAATCAGGTAGCCGAGTTGAACAAACCGTCATACTGCCAGAAGTTACTATTGGTGCTGGTTCAAGAATACGTAAAGCAATTATCGATCGTGGTTGTCAAATCCCTGAAGGTACTGTCATTGGCCATAATCATGATGATGACCGAGCCAGAGGTTTTAGAGTCTCAGAGAATGGTGTTGTATTAGTGACAAAGACTGAATTGGAAAATCTTTAATTCCCATTTAACAAAACTTTATATCGGGGCGTAAGCCCCTTTTTAATGTCTAAGCACAAGCTATTTTCAGCAAAGATAAGTTAATCGCTTTCAGTTGTGGCTTAAAGCAACCATTTAGCGGAGTCGCTTTTACTATAAACATTGTATTTCATCCACTAGCAAAAATATCAGCTATCAAGGTGTTGATTCGAAATGCCACCTGAATCGGCTTTTCGAGTGGAAACATATGCCCACCAAAATCAAATTCCTCATGAACAATGCATGTATTTCCTTTAATAAAATGATTTCGGAGCTTTGGAATACAAACTTCAGTGTACTTGCCTGTTAGCAAATAACTGGGAGTTTCTAGTTTTCCGTATTGTTTATGAAGATTATCTGGAATTGTTCTGAAAATATCAGCCTCTACTTGCACGTCAAAATGTAGCGATTTTACGCCTTGATGTTCGTTGGTTACAGCGCAAACATAGTCTGCAATGCACTCATCGTCCATATTTTTAAACAGAGCACGTTTCTTAAAGTATTTAACCAAATCGGTCTTATGATGCCATCTGGTATTGCGTATTTTCGTCTTGCCTGCGGGCGTTATTTTATCGATTATCTTACTCTTTTTTGCTAACCTGAATACCCAGCCTGCGACGCCTGTAATCAATGGCGGCTCCAACATAATCAAACCACTAAATAAAGCAGGCTTTTGGCAGCATGCCAGATACGAAATAACCGCACCAAAAGAATGCCCAACCAATACGATAGGCAAAATAGAGCCTATTTCAGCCTGTTTGGTCTCTACATAGTGGATCAGTTCATTAACTTGATTACCCCAATTATTATTCAACGGAAACTCGGGATTATGAGCAAATTTATCTAATGCTATTAGCTGAATATTATCGCTAAGGTGGGCGAATAGTTTTGCATAGCTATTTGCCGGAAACCCATTGGCATGCGCGAAATGAACAATGAGTTCTTTGTCACTTGGTTTGTTTGGTACTTCATTTTGTTGCATTTGTTATCCTGTTTTTTAAAATCCATTCTTTGGGTGCAACACCAAACCATGTTTTAAATGCTCTTCTAAAGTTAGCGCAATCTGAATAATCTAATAAATAAGCGACTTCGGTCACTGTTTTCCCCTGTTGAAAAAACATCATTGCTCGGTCTGCTTTAATTTTTTGTAATAAGAGCTTATAACTGGTCCCTTCTCTTTTCAGAAAACGATGCAGAGACCGCTTACTGATATGTAGATTTTCAGCAATATCATCTAGACTTAAAGCCACTCCATCGTCTTCTCTTAACAATTTCGACACCCGATCTTCAATATTTAGGTTTTGCTGTAAGTAAGAGTTAAGTTCTTTTTGACAGTTAAGAATCGCGCGTTGAAAACTAAAATGATCAGCCGACGCCAATGGTTTATCAAGAAAGTGCTTTGAAAAAAATAATGAACAATTCGGTTTGTCAAATTCGAGTTGAGCGGCTCTAATATATTGATACTTTTGCGCATAGTTTGGTTTGGTATAGTCAAACTTAACCACATCGATAAGTAGTTGGCTGTTATCTTGGAACCTTATTGCGTGTAACATATTTACAATAGCAATCATTACAGCTTCAATAACAGCTCTGTGCAGACCTCCCTGCCAGTGTTCATCTGTTAATACCACATGGATTTGCCCCCCTTCAATATGGTAATTGAGTTTTATTAAGGGCACTCTAATTGGCAAAAATTTAACATGAAAGTCGAGTACTTGACGCACAGTAGCACTGTTTAATATTGCTAAGCCAAAATCACCATGATGTGCAATTTCCAGTCTTTTTCCAACTGATAATCCTAGGTCTTCAAATCCATGATTTTCGATGACTGTTTTCATTAAACCATCAAACTGTTGGAGACTCACGCGAGCATCAGCTTCTAGTAGCTTTGCTAAATCTAAACGTTGTGATGCTAACCACTGTTCAATACCAATACCTGATTGCTTAAGCACGCTTATCACGTGTCCAAAATAATAGGTTGGCAAGCTAATGCTCTCTGTCATTAAGCTGAAATTTCCTATTTAGTGCTACTTTTTCATACAAAGCATTTTTAGAACGAATTATTAAATTACGCTAAAAATTTTACATTGGCAATAAATGACTGATTAATGGCATGAATTGCTATTAATAATTACTTGTTACCATGCGAAGGTAACAGTCTATTAAAAGGAGAGGTCACATGTTTCACTATTTAAAATTTGCTAATTACTTCATTACAACCTTATTAGGTATTAGCACTATTGTTCTTGCTCAACATTGGATTTTATTTGGGTTTGGCATTTTTATCGCTTTTTATATTATCGGTGACACGTTTTTTGGGGAAGATCTTAGCCAACCTAATTTAGATAAAAAATGGGCATTAAACGCCATGTTATACGCATCCGTCCCGACCACATTTATTTTACTAAGTGCCTGTATATGGTTAGTCACGCCCTTTGATTGGCCTGCTATACATTGGCTATCGAATGCCCTTGGGTATGACTTCATTGCAGCCAAAGCGACAACGCACATTATTGAAATTCTAGTAGCTATGATTTTTTGCGGCCTTATGCTCAGCGGAATAGCAACTGTTGTTGGGCATGAATTGATACATCGTATAGGTAATAAAAGAGCGATAACGACTGGGCGTTGCCTAATGGCGCTTAGCTTTGATGCCAGTTTTTCAATTGAGCATGTGTTTAATCATCATGTCCATGTAGCCACCGAAAATGACCCCGTGACAGCGCCGCGTGGACGCTCCATTTATAAGCATGTACCCATTGCCATATTGGGCACAAATAAATCGGCATGGCAGATAGAAACAAAACGATTAAATAGAAAAAAACAGCACGTATTCAGCCTACATAATCAATTTATTACAGGTTGGTTGATGTCCGCTGTTTGGTTAGGGTTTGTATTCTTAGTTGGCAATTGGCAAGGTGTTATTTTTGTTACTGGCGTTGGTTTAGTTGCTAAAATTGTACTCGAAATAGTGAATTATATGGAACACTACGGTCTGGTTCGCCACCCTCGTGAGCGTGTTATGCCAAAACATTCGTGGAATACCAACAGAAAAATCAGTTGTTGGGCAATGTTTAACCTACCCCGACACAGTCACCATCATGCAAAAGGTGCAGTCCCATTCGAAAAGTTAGAAGCGATGCCTGATGCACCCGTTATGATTGGTGGTTATATTTCGACAATTGCACTCGTCCTATTACCGCCTCTTTGGTTCAAATTAATGAAACCAAAATTACAACATTGGGACGAAACAATGGCGAACGAAAGTGAGCTTGCCATTCTTAGATTGCAACAAGCTCAAAGTGTAACAACCAATCAAGATGAAAGACATTTAGTCTAGCGCTTGCATCCCTTGAACCTCGTGCCAGTCATGTTCTATTTTGGTAGATGCCTAATAGAATATGGCTATAGACAACAGTTACAGTAATAACAGCTAACTCAGAGATATTAGCAAAGCGTCAGCTTGCCCCATTATTGCTGATAGAGACTGGCTCAAAAGACCAACAATTGTTGAACCACCACTAAGTGCTATAATATTCAGCACAAAGAAAATAATGCGGTCGACATCGCCCTAGCGTTGACTGGTGCCACTGTTTGCGCTATCGCAAACCAAGGCCCCAAGTACACAACTCTGCAAAAAAGCATCACTGTCATTAAACCAATTGATAGCCAAACATTGCCAACCTGCAAAGAGAAGAAGAAACGAGGAACACCAAAAACAATGCAATGGTAGGTAACAAAGCATAAGCCCATTTGGACTTTTTACCCCACTTATCCTCAATTACACCTCTTAACCAAGCACCCAAAGCATAGGCAGTGCCATTTGTTGCGGGCCGTTGACTACTTTGTCTCGCGTAGGCTCTTTGACTAATAAACTTAATCAGAATAGC
This sequence comes from Glaciecola sp., assembly GCA_047637355.1. Classification (GTDB taxonomy): domain Bacteria; phylum Pseudomonadota; class Gammaproteobacteria; order Enterobacterales; family Alteromonadaceae; genus Glaciecola. The sequence goes on from JBLIKA010000043.1 coordinate 20,247, forward strand.
TAACAAAAACGCCAAGCAGTCCTCCACTAATCATCACCGCACGCCAATCTGCTGACCCACCATCTAGAAAAAACACGGCTGCAAAATACGCGGGCATTATGTGTCAGTGTATTAATCAGTGAAACTGAAACGTCTTGCAACCCACTATTTATTATACCTAGACTTTGTCAAAATTTCGTAAAGTTTGAAACTAAGAAAATTCAAAGCCCAATTACTAGAATAATTCGATAAATTAATGTTTGGAACTCAGAGCTTACCGATAGGCGAACTAGCCGCAATGGAAGACAGCAGACAGTCAGAGCTTTTATTGAATTACTGCGCAGTGCCATTTGCCAACGTTGCAAGATGATCTGATGACGGTCTCAGATGGGCAGTTAACCGACGTAGCAGTTTTCTAGATTTTAGTTGTCATTTTTTACTAGAAATGAGGTTTTTACCTATGGCCTTGACTGACAAGTTTACGGTCCATTGCGGTCATATGCCGTTTAAAATTATGTGAAAAGTTTGTGCCAATTGTGTATCGTGGTTCGCGAATAATTGAACTGTCGGTTCTTTGCCATAAAGCAGACCGTGGCGCATCGATTGTTTAATGAGTCAGGGTATTAAGCGGCCCCAAAGCAATGCAAGCGAAATGTCAGCTTTGAATTAATTTTATGCCTAATTTCGTCGAATGTTAACGCCCCACAAAGCGCTCTTAAAAGGGAAAACACCAATAACTCATCGCGTTGGGGCTATATTGTGCGGGCTTTTTATTTGTATATCTATTGATCGTCACCGCTTAGTCTTGTAATCGTTATATTGTTCCAGGCAAAAATTTCATTGATTGGCTGTGGTTTGCCAATGTGATATCCCTGGGCAAAATCAACACCTATATCTTTTAATAACATCAATATATCGGCATTTTCAACAAACTCAGCAATAGTAATTTTTCCAGTTAAATACGCAATTTCATGAATACAACGAACCATCGCACAATCAACTGCATCGTTTGCCATATCTTTCACAAACTGTCCGTCAATTTTCAAATAATCAACCGCAAGTTTTTTAAGATAAGCCATTGATGACATACCACTGCCAAAATCATCGAGGGAGATTTTCGCACCGCGCTGATGCAGCATAGTAATAAACTCAGTGGCGATATCCAGGTTATCGATTGCTGCTGTTTCAGTAATTTCGAATGAAATTTTTTGTATCGGTACCTGAGCGTGATCCAATGCTTCGAGCAAAAAGTGATGGAAATCACGATCACCAACCGACTTTCCAGATAAGTTTACTGCGATTATATTAATTTTTTCCAACTCATGGGTATGGGTTTTCATCCACTCTAAGACTCTATTTACTAGCCAACGATCGATTTGTCCAGCTAAGCCAAATCGTTCAGCGGAAGCCATAAATAACGCAGGCGAGATAAGGCTTCCATCGGTATCACGTAAGCGCAATAGAACTTCAAAATGTAGTCCTTGTCCTGCTTGTTCATCAAGTGCCATGATGGGTTGGGCAAAAAGTTCAAAGCGATTTTCATTAATGGCTTGTTGCAAGCGAGAAGCCCACTGCATCTGATCTCGCAGCGCCATTACAGTTAAATCTGTATCTGAATATATTTGCACACGACCGCCACCTTGATGTTTCGCAGCTAAACAGGCGCTAACGGCAGCCAGTTGCACTGCCTGGGCATTTTCCCATTTCCCATCGAAAGCTACTAGGCCAATGCTGGCACTGACGTGAACAAATTTACCTTTGTGATAAAAACGAATGTTCGCAATTTTGTCACAAGTCTGTTGTGCTATTCGTTGAGCCGCTTTGAGATCACAGCCCTCAAGTAAAAGAGAAAATTCATCACCCCCGGTTCGCGCCACCAGATCTTTGTCACACACGTTTAGAGTAAGTATCGCCGAAATTTCTTTTAATAGTGTGTTTCCAGCAGAATGCCCACAGCTGTCATTGACTATCTTAAACTGATCCAAATCGATGGAACACAATACATGTGCAACACCAGTAGAAATTGATGACTCAAACATTTCAAGTAATTTAAGATCAAATTCTCTGCGGTTCGTCAGTCCAGTCAAATGATCATGACTGGCACGATGATGATCCACTTCCTCCTTCAGTCTTTTTTGGCCGGTTACATCACGAAAAACCATAACGACACCCGTTATTACATCACCAAGGGTAAAAATCGGTGCTGCAGAGCATTCCAGCGAATACTCACTACCATCCTTACTGAGCAACACTTTGTCGCGAGTCAGCCCAACAATGGCGTCATCGTCCAAACCATCGGCAATAGGGCTTTTTGCCACCAGCCGAGTATGTTGATTAATGATGTTAAACACCCTAGTTACGGGTTGACCTATGGCATCGGCCAATTTCCAGCCAGTTAATTGCTCTGCAATGGGGTTGATGTATTCGACCACTTGGCGCTCATTGGTGGTAATAACCGCATCGCCGATGCAACTTAGCGTCACTCGCGTGCGTTCAAATTCGTTGGACAACGAAAGTTCTAACGCTTTTCGCTCGGTAATATCGTTAATATAACCATGCCATAGTGTACTGCCATCGGCGCGGGCTTCAGGGGTGGCATTACCCTCCAGCCAGCGGATGCCCGCTTTGGGTAAAATCACACGATATTGTTGATGCCATGCAGTGAGGTTTTTGGCAGAATCCACAATGTCTTGTTTGAGCACCTCTATATCATCCAAGTGAATACGTTTAAACGCTAAATCTGCGTCTTTTTTTAACTGTAGTGGGCTCAACTCAAAGATATCATGTGTTCCCTCACTCGCGTAAGGAAAGCAAGTACTCCCGTCGGCAAAAAGCTGAAATTGATAAAGGGAACCGGGCACTTGTTCGGTTGCTTTTTGTATATTAAACAACTCATCTTCCAGACGTTTACGTTCGTTCATAGCCATGACCACACATTCAGTATAGGCACTCCCCTCAACTTCTCGTCGCACGGCATTAAAAATGACCGGGATTTCGATCCCTTTTGCGCCAGCCAGAGACATGGAAATCTCTTCAATATGCGCCTGAAGATGCAATATTGGCATCACTTGCAGATGAAACTGCAAACGGTTGGATGATGTCAGCATGACATCCAAATTTTTACCCACTAAGTCTTGTGTAGTAAGGTTAAGCATAGTGGCTAAGGTTTGATTAACCGTCATTACCCTTAAGCTGTCATCAAAGATAAACAAGCCGCAGGGTGCCTCCATAAGATTAAATTTTGAAATATCCACTCTTTAGTTCGGCTTTACATTGCTGGCAAGGTATTTTTTGATCAATTCTATGGTTTCAAGCGGATGACTCATATGAGGGCTGTGTCCGGTCGCTTTCATCTGCTGCAAGTCACTATTAAGCAAATGTTGATGTAAATAATCGCCTACGACATTCGGTGCAACTAAATCGTTCTGACACTGAAGGATCAAACAGGGCTTGTCAAAACCAACCAGATCAGAACGGTTATCCGCTAAAAAAGTTGCTTTGGCAAAACGCTTAGCTATGGCGGGATCCATGGCACAAAAACTGTCTTCCAGTTCGTGTGTCAATTCTGCTTGATTAGGGTTATTTACAACAATACCCGCGAGATGACTTGCCCAACCTGGTTGATTGCGATCGATTGTATCGAGCAAACCCTCAATGTCGGCCTGTTCAAAGCCACCTATGTAATCGGGTCGGTCGTTCAAATAGCGTGGGGTTGGGCAAATCATGATCAACGTTGAGATTCTATGGGGAATTTCGATTGCAGCTAACAAGCTAATCATACTGCTGACCGAATGCCCTACCAAGATCGCATCTTGCAAATCAAGTGCTGCACAAATCTCGACAATATCTTTGGCATAACCGGCCAAACTTGAATAACGCAGAGGATCATAAGCATTAGCATTAGACAAACCTACGCCAACATAGTCAAATAATACCACCCTATATTCATCTTCAAAGGACGGACTGACTCTACGCCACATAGCTTGATCACAACCATAGCCATGGGCAAAAACGATTGTTTTAGGGCCTTTACCGTATACTCTGACATTGTTCCTATTGATGATATTCATAGTGGTTTTTATCTCATTGTTGAAAGGAGCATAAACATCTATTTTTCAAATCGTTGGTCTCTAAGCTACATAAAAAATCAAGTGCGAAGGGTATTTTTTTGCTAAAATATATTGTTGTAAGTTGAAGTGGTTTTGCCATCCCGTGTGTGGGGGCTATATATAAAAATTATAGCGCAAATAATTAAAATCACAAAACAACCAGAGTATAGGTAAATTAAAGCATATTCCTGTTCTATGCAACAGACTAGGTTTATGCTGATAAATATCGGTAACATACCTATTGGGCATGCCATCGAATATCCTTGAATCTGCAAATAGATGTTTTTATCGTGGCAACGCCATAGATGGTCGCCTACCATTTGCCAAGCAATTATTTGATGATGCTTAACAGGATAAGATTGCAGCCATAGATCCGGACTTTTAGTCGAGGTAATAACCCCTGTCCCTTATGGAATTTGCTGGCAAGTCCCTTAACAGTCTGTCGAGCTCGAAGCTCCCTGTGTAAAATAGGGTTAACTTGCCACGGTCTGACCTGTTTAGCCATCACGCTATAATTGCCGGAGCAATCGTGAAATTGTATTAACTGTTTTCTACTACTTTTAACTGCTTAAGCCGCTATTTTATATTCCGCATTATAATCTCTTCCGTGATCGAGTAGCGCCCACACAATCCGAGCACTTTTATTGGCTCTCGCTACCGATGCTACGTTTTGGTGTCGGCGATTTAGCATTTCATTTGTCCACTTATCAGTCGGACTACTTTTATTTTTGGCTACACGCACTGCCGAACGTGCGCCATGTATTAACAATGTCCTGCGATACGTATCGCCTCGTTTACTGATATCCAATAACCTAGGTCTTCCTCCGCTTAAATATTGTCGAGGAACAAGTCCCAACCATGCCGCCAACTCTCTGCCATTGCGAAAGCAATTTGCATCGGCAATATAGGCTATGACGCGACCCACTGTGACCTCGATGGTATTGAAAACATAGTGAAGCTAAACGGCGCAGATATATCTCATGATTGGTGGACGTATTTTAAAGAAGGTTATTATCAATTTGTTGATGAGAATATAAGGCAAAACGCTAAACATAAACCTTGGAGTTGTCATATATTACCCCCCGGGACTCGAAAAAAAAAGTAGATACGCATTGCTTTAGTCTGATTGACATTCCGATGGCCAAGACAGGCGCTAAACTATGAAACACTCGCAGAAAGATTTAACGCAATGTGTTGCGTCGACCAGTTGAACTCCTACCGTTGAGGCGCCGGTCAAAATGTTAAAACTGAGGAACCGCATTTCGCCCTAAAATCTTCTAAAACATGAAAAAGCTACGACCGTTATCTGGCTTAGAAGTTAGTCAAGACTACTTAAAAATATGATACGTGAGCCTATTAACTAACCAACAATGACTTGAGGCACCCCAGTATCATACCCTGGAGTATTGAATGCACTTTTGATAGTGTCTGTACTTGATAGAGCTATAACTTTTCTTAGCAACTCTACGTCATCAGTATGGTTAGAAACTATGCCAGCCGGCTTGAATGAAACAAGCCCTTCGAATAACCTTACATCTTTTCCTTAACAGCTAGAAAGAATGCAGTGAATGAGGTACTCAGCAGCGTGATTATGCAAAATTACTCTCTATGTTACTTAATCAAGACACTCTGAACGACACTAAAATACTATCGCCAAGCTCTGTAGCGGAAATGACAAAAGACCAAATACCTTATATTGATATGGTTTGGAACGATGGTTTTAGTTATGGTTATGGTTGTGCTTTAGAAGCAGGCGAAGAAGCC
>JBLIKA010000044.1:0-24289 GCA_047637355.1 Glaciecola sp.
CGCTAGTATTCTATCTATAGATCGAAAACACCCCAAGCACATTTTCCGTTGGACCAGGATAGCAATTCCTAATAAATGGAAATGTAAGGTCAATTTCATTTTGGATGTTTTTAAGATTAGCATATGACAACACTGGCAACGCACAAAGGCATCACATTATCGCTATTTTAGGGTGGCGGGCTCCATTCTACGGCAAAATAGAGACTCGATTTTTTAAAAAACACTGAGTCTGGATGACCTATTAAACGTTGGGAGTAAGCATCTTGAATAAAATTGTGGGGCAAAGCAAAAGGAGTAGCATCAGCCTGAGTAAAATAAGACCATTAAATTTAAGTAGGCAAAGCCAAAACGTTATATACTTATGCCCTAAAATTAGGCTTAAAAACGCTTAAAAACCAACTATGAGTGTAATTATGGTAATAGCTAAGTCACCATCCAAGTTAAGCCTACCTCAGAAGAATCCGGGTGTAGCTAGTGTACTAGAATTTCTTATTCTGAAGTTTCCGGCTATAGCCAGTGATGTGTGGGAACAACGCATGGCCGATGGTAAAGTTCATTGGCATGACGGGTCCTTGATTAACCCACAAACTGCTTTTGCAGCGCAGCAACGAGTTTACTATTATCGTGAAGTTGAAGTCGAACCGATCATTCCTTTTGCAGAACAAATAATCTTTCAGGACGAGTTAATTTTGGTAGCGCACAAGCCACATTTTTTGCCAGTAACACCTGGTGGCGGCTATGTTGAAGAATGTCTGCAAAATCGCTTACGTAATACTACTGGCAATTCTAATCTGCAAGCGGTGCACCGCATCGATAACGGCACTGCAGGTTTGGTATTATTTTCGGTTAATCCCAATTCACGCCAGCAATACCACGGTCTATTTGAAACGCAACAAGTCAACAAAACCTATCAGGCTATCGCCAGCACGACTAACAAGACTGCAAGGATTGACCAGCAGTGGGAAATTAAAAATCGATTGGAGAAAACGGAACCGAGATTTTTGATGCATATTGTCGAAGGAATTGCTAATAGCCATTCCCGCATTCGTTGTTTGCATACTGCAGCCGACAACGCTTTATTTGAGTTAAGTCCCATCACGGGTAAAACCCACCAACTTCGTCTGCATATGCAAAGTCTCGGTTGGCCGTTGTTAAATGATACTTACTATCCAGAGTTACAACCAAGTAAGCCAGATGATTACAGTAAACCGCTACAATTATTAGCCCAAAAACTAGAGTTTATTGACCCTGTGACACAACAAGCGAGAAGCTTCTCTAGCAATGTCGAACTCAAGCTAGAATAAATGCTTAACTAATTGCTGTTAGCATAAAGTTAAATCATTAGGTAGCAATTAAAATGCCTCATATTAACCAAGAACTATCTACTTTCCAGTTACATACCCATTTAGCAATATCACTGGCAGGCATAGGACGAGCGATACCATAGCCCTGCGCTAGCTCACAACCCAGTTCCAATAGCATGACGCCATGAGCAATAGTTTCTACCCCCTCAGCAATAACGTCACGGCGAAACGCTTTTGCTAGCCCTATTACGCCTTTAACAATCGCGTAATCTTCTGGGTCCTCCAGCATATCGCGTATGAAACTCTGGTCGATTTTAATTAACTGCGCTGGCAGGTTTCGGAGATAAGTAAGTGATGAGTAGCCAGTACCGAAGTCATCTAAAGCAAATCGCACTCCAAGTTCATTACATGTCTGCATGGTTGTAGATACTTTACTGATATCATTTAACGCGCTAGTTTCGAGTATTTCTAATTCTAACCAGTCAGGGTCCACTTCCGGGTGAGCCGACAACAGCAACGCTAAGCGTTTGGTGAAGTCAGGTTGTTGTAATTGGTGGGCACTGATATTGACACTAATAGGCAGGTTGAGTCCCATTTTTTTCCATTGGTTTATTTGAAGCAATGCACTATCTATGACCCATTCACCTAGTTGCAGACTAACAGCATGGCCTTCGATTAAGGGTAAGAATTGTAAAGGTGGAACTAAACCGCGAATAGGATGTTGCCAGCGAATTAGCGCTTCTACGCCGATAACTTCGTTTGTGCGCATATTCACCTTGGGTTGATAATATAATACAAGTTCACCTTCACGTAATGCTGAAGTAATATCATCTATACTTTCTAATTGTCTTTTGATCTCATTATTTTGTGCAGTATCAAACAGGCGATAACGGTTCTTCCCTGCCTGTTTAGCAACATACATTGCTTGGTCAGCATGACGCATGAGTTGGTCTGCGTCCGCCCCGTCTTGCGGATATAGTGTCACACCGATGCTGGCTGACACTTGCATTACGTAGTTATTAATAGTAACAGGTGCAGCAGCGGCCTCTAGCAAACGATCTAATAAAGGAGTGCTGTCCTCGGTTTTTGCTAAATTGACCATAATTGCAATAAATTCATCACCGCCAATACGCGCCAGTGTATCACCTTCGCGTAATGCGGCTTTCATACGTTGTGACACGGAAACGAGTAGTTCATCACCCACATTATGACCGTGGATGTCGTTAATTTCTTTGAAGCCATCTAAATCCATAAATGCAACAGCTAACGACCGATTATTTCGTTTGCATTGCACCATGGCTTGGCCAAGGCGGTCTGCTAGTAAAACACGGTTTGGCAGATTGGTCAGTACGTCGTAATGAGCAATGCGTTCCAATTGTCCTTGGTAAGCCTTCATCGATGAAATATCAGTGGATAATGACACGTAATGCTCCACTAGACCGGCTGTATTTTTTACTACGCTGATTATGAGCGTTGCTGGATAGATTTCACCATTTTTACGGCGATTCCATATTTCTCCATGCCAATAACCTTCTACTAGAAGCTTATCCCACATTTCCATATAAAATGCAGGTGAATGCCGTCCAGACTTTAACAAGCTTGGACTTTTGCCTATCACATCTTTAGCATCATAACCATTCATCTGGCTGAAAGTATCGTTGACTTCAGTAATAATGCCATTGGCATCGGTTATCATGATGCATTCATGGGCATGGGTAAAAACACTGGCCACTCGTTTTAGCCTTTGAAGTAGATGCTCTTTCTCTTGGTTAGCAATGACCAGTTCATTGGCGCGTTTGTCTTTCTCTTGGTTAGCAATGACCAGTTCATCGGCGCGTTTGTCTTTCTCTTGGTTTTGAAAGGCGAGCTCTTTGTTAGCAATGACCAGTTCATCGGCACGTTTGTCTTTCTCTTGGTTTTGAAAGGCGAGCTCTTTGTTAGCAATGACCAGTTCATCGGCGCGTTTGTCTTTCTCTCGGTTAGCAATGACCAGTTCATCAGCGCGTTTGTCTTTCTCTTTGTTAGCAATGACCAGTTCATCGGCGCGTTTGTCTTTCTCTTGGTTAGCGATGGCTAGTTCATCGGCGCGTTTGTCTTTCTCTTGGTTAGCGATGGCTAGCTCATCGGCGCGTTTGTCTTTCTCTTGGTTTTGAAACGCAAGTTCTTGGTTAGCGATGGCTAGTTCATCGGCACGTTTGTCTTTCTCTTTGTTTTGAAACGCAAGTTCTTTGTTAGCGATGGCTAGTTCATCGGCGCGTTTGTCTTTCTCTTTGTTTTGAAACGCAAGTTCTTGGTTAGCGATATCTAGTTCATCGGCGCGTTTGTCTTTCTCTTTGTTTTGAAACGCAAGTTCGTGGTTAGCGATATCTAGTTCATCGGCACGTTTGTCTTTCTCTTTGTTTTGAAACGCAAGCTCTTTCTTCACAGTGATGTTCCTGCAAGAAGATAGTTGCCTTTGGAGTCTACGAATCGTTTTTTTCTGGTTACAGTTACCTTTCTTTGCACGCCATTAGCTGAAATAGACCCTTCAGACATAATCTCTATCCCAGTTTCGAGCACTTTTTTATCCAGAGATAAAAATTGTTCCATTTCGCTAGCAGGTATATTTTCGGCGAGTGTGGTACCGATTATTTGGTTTCTGGATAACCCAAAAGAGCGGCAACAAGTATCGTTGACTAAAACAAACTTAAATTCTTGGTCTTTTGCGAATGCTGGGTCATGGGTATTATTAAAAACTGTATAAAAGTGCTCCTCAATATCATGTGGGGTATGGTTAAATCGACTTAACTTAATTTTGACTTTGTTCTTCTCTAACGTCATTTTATATGACTCCTGTAGGAGCATTATCGTAAGAATTTTGATAGGGCTATTGCCCCTTAAAAGGCTCATTAACTCGAATACTTATGTGGGGTCTACTAATATCGCCAACTTAAAATAATTACCTCACACTACAATAAAATATAGCACAATATAATTTAACAAATTATTTTTTTATTTAAAATATTGAAAAAGTAAATAAAAGCACATGACGCAAATGTATTCATTCGCAATATGCAAACGATCGCAGCTCGCCCTCCATAGCGCAACTACACGCCATTAGAAGCTTGTGCCGCTGGCAAAAGCGAATACCCTGCTATCTGGCAAGACAACGCAACTACATCGGTGGCAAAGTGATTTGGAGTATCGCGCTTACGTAATTAGATTAGTTTGCTCACTGGCAAAATATGTTAAAGACCCACTAAGAAATTTGCCGCTCTTGTCCTTCCCAGTAAGGCTTACGCAATTCGGTTTTAAGTACCTTATTTGCGCCTGATAGTGGGAATGGCTCGGTTCTAAATTCAATACTATGCGGGCATTTGTATCCAGCAATCAAAGTATGGCAGTGCTCTTGTAATGCCTCAATTGTTACTTTGACACCAGGGTGCAATATGACGAGAGCGTGCACGCTTTCGCCCCATTCTTTACTAGGAATACCAATTACAGCGCTAGTAGCTACTGCTAGGTGTTGGCCAAGCGCGTTTTCAACCTCAGCGGAATAGACGTTTTCACCTCCAGAGACGATCATGTCTTTTACTCGGTCCATAAGGAAGATAAAGCCGTCTTCATCCATATAACCTGCATCACCTGTAAGCACCCAGCCGTCTATAATTGTCTCAGCGGTGACCTCTGGTTTGTTCCAATAGCCCAACATGGTGGTTGGTCCCTTAACTGTGATTTGTCCTACATCGCCACGCGGTACTTCAACCATGTTGGCGTCGACCACACGGATCTCGCAGACTCGAGTTGCGCGCCCAGCGGAGCGGAGTTTTCCTGCCTTTGGCCCTTCCAGAACGTGATACTCTTCACGAAGTATGGTAGCGACAGGACTGAGTTCTGTTTGACCAAAAGCCTGAATGAATGACGTATTTGGAAATTGCTTAAACGCGTCAATAAGGACGGCCTGCGTAATTGGTGAAGCTCCGTAGGCAATTTGGCGTAAAGAAGATACGTCGGTCTTTGCTAGCTTGTCGCTCTGCATTATCATTTGTAGCATGACGGGCACCAGCAATATCTGACTGGGTTTATGTTTCTCTATAGCCGCTAGCGTGCCATCAGGTGTGAACATCGGAATAACCACATGAGTCCCCGCCATAAAGCTCACGGCACTAAACCAGACTAAATCAGCAATATGAAACATTGGAGCCGCGTGCAGATAAACCGTACCTTCTTGCATGTTTAGTTCATGTGCATTTGCTACACCACCCACATAAAAATTGGTATGCGATAGCATCACTCCCTTGGGGAAACCAGTCGTGCCACCAGTATAAAAGATACCCGCCAGATCATCGCCACTGCGACCAGCATCTGTTGCAGGGGAGTTGGATGCTAAGATATCTTCGTAGTTCTCCATTCCATCAGGGGTATCATTATCCCCGCAATAAATGATGCTTTTGAGACCCGGTACCTGTGTTCTAAGCTCATTAGCTACCCCTTTAAATGCCTCATCCACAATAAGGATCTCAGCACCCGCATCATTTAAAGCATAGGCACATTCTGCAGCCGCCCAGCGAATATTCATCGGCATCATCGCTCCGCCACCCCAGACAGTGGCAAAGAAGTACTCGATAAAACGATCAGAGTTTAGTGACAGCAGCGCCACACGATCTCCTGACTGCATTCCTAGCTTTTGCAAGCCTGCAGCTAGCCGCGCTACCCGGTCCAACATTTGGGTCCAAGTTTGCTGCCGGTTGTCATAGATCGTTGCAATTCCATTGGGGTTGATTTGTGCAGCGCGTCGAATAATAGATGTGATTTGCATAGGGTAATAATTCCTTGGCGTAGTTTCTAAATTTATTTTTTACAGACATTAACCGTTTTTTAGCAAATATGGTAGATAGTAGTTCAAAAAAACAGCAGCTTTAGAAAGAGCGTAGACGCGAATAAAGCGGACTCTATTTTTGCTACCGCTTTATTAAAAGCCTAGAGGAAAATGCAACGATTATGCTTAATTCACTTGGGCATTTGCAATGAGTAATACTGCCGGTGTTATTAATACAAACCAAAGCTTTGGTGGGGCGACTCAAAGTAATAAATCACCACTGGCGAAGTTTACGACAACAATGGTGCTGATAGAAATGAATTCATTGAAATCGCCGGGATGTCAGGAACAAACCTTTCAGGATGGAGCATTGAGGCTGTCAACGGCGCTAATGGTAAGGTTTATAAAAACATAAACTTGGGCGGTAGCATTGACAATGAGCAAGCAGGATATGGTGCGTTAGGATTCGACTTTACTAGTCTGCAAAACGGAGCAGATGGTCTCGTGTTGTTTAATGATTTAGGTGAAGTGATTCAAGTCATTAGTTACGAAGGTACATTCTAAGCTGCAAGTGCAGCAGCTACAGGACTAACCTCCTTGGATATAGGCGTTTGTGAATCATCTGGAAGCGCGAGAATTCTAATTTTTGTGCTCAGTTTGTTTTCTAACCATTTAGTATGAGTAATCTATTACCTATCTGAGCTAATCAAGTTGACTACGTATTAGCATCCCATTTTGAACAGTGTATAATATCAAACCAAGCTATCCGAGCCAACTGTCAAAGCCAGCCGTTCAGTATCAGAGATAGTTTAATTAAAAGTAAATAATACATATACATATACATATACTGTATATTGCCGGCTCTGATTTTTACATCTGATTTATTTAGTGGCGGTAACGTGTTTGACATTTCTCTAGCAATTCTTCCTATCTTTTTACTCTTATTATTCGGTGCATTATTACAATCTAAACGTTTTCCAGCTGAGGACTTTTGGCCAGGTGTCGACAAGCTTGTGTATTGGATTTTGTTCCCAGCGATGCTGTTTTATAATATATCGAAAGCAGATTTAAGTAGCCCCGTTTTACCTAGTTATGCACTTATACTGGGTTTCTCTCTATTTGCAGTGTCGGTATTAGCGTTAATTGTCAGCTTGATCAATCGTGTCGATAGGCCAACGGGCACTTCTATATTGCAAGCTAGCATCCGCTTTAACTCCTTTATCGCATTGGCATTAGCTAGTGCTATATATGGTGAAGAAGGCCTAATTTTAGCAACTCTCGGCGCAGCTATCTTAATTCCCAGCGTAAATGTGGTATTGGTGATTACTATGGTGAGTCTGCATGGAAATAAAAACAGTAAGCCATTATCTAGTTTATTGATAAAAGAGCTATTCAAGAATCCTTTGATTTTATCTATTGCTGCAGGGGTAGTAGTAAATATTGCAGATATTGGCGAGTTCGTTTTCTTACTGACTGATATAACAGGTATTTTAGCTCGCGCAACACTGCCATTGGTATTGCTTGCTGTCGGTGCAAGCTTGCGCTTGAGTGTATTAAAGTCTTCACCTAGATTGTTGATTTTTTCGACATTGGTACGACTCATTGGTTTCCCACTGTGCATAGGCATAGGAGCAACTATCTTCGGTTTAGGGCCGTTGGAATCTTGTGTCGCGGTTCTTTTGGGTGCAGTACCTACAGCCACATCAGGTTATGCGCTGGCTAAACAACTGGGTGGTAACGCGTCTATTTTGTCTGTATTTATAAGTGTACAAACTGGGATAACCTTACTAACTTTGCCCTTTACAGTGTGGTTTAGTCAAAGTTGGTTTGGCTATAATCAACTGCTTCATTAATGCTCATTCCGCCTAATCAAGATTGGTCTATTCTGCATCGCTCGCTGTTTCTGCTTGAGCCGGCTGAGAGTCGCGGATTACGTTTACCTATTGATTTCTTTTTTCGGTCCCTCGCCCATGATCAGCGCGAAAATGCGATTGGAGTCAGTTTATCAGGTGTGAGTGCAGATGGTGCTATTGCAACTAGGCTGCGATTTGGCCTAGGGTTATGGCATTGCTAAACCCATGCACGCCACCGACATTCCAATCTGGATTAACGGCTGGAAACTAGATGCTAGTTGGCTTAAGCAAAAATAATTGAGTTAAGTAATTTCCACAATTTATTAGGTACAACACCCAATAGCATCTAGCGCAGTTATCCGTAATTATAATCGTAGTTATCAAGTAGTTATTGGAAGAACTCACGATGAAAAAAAAACGAGGCGCAGATTTACAATCAAGTTATCAAGCAATGGTTGATAGTGTCGAAGAGTTTATGGTGAAAGAAGGTAAAACCTTGCAACAGGCTTTTTACGCTGCTGAAGAAAAACTCGATGATGCTAAGGAAATAAGTAAAGAAAAGATTCAGCAAGCAAGCAGCGACTTGAAAGACAACTTACGTTTATTAGGTGAAGCGGCAGAGGGCGTTAGTCAAGCCTATAAAGAGCAAATAAAGTTTGATTTAGCCTATGTAAACAACTCAATTTGGGACAAGTTACAAAGTATCGCGGTTAGCAATACAGCAGAGTTAATGGAATTCACCAGGACCCTCAGAGAAAAAGCACAAACAGCCGCAACAGAACAGCATCTTGCCGCACATCAAGAACACAATAAATGGAAATCTGATCATGCCTTATGGTTAGATGAGGTCGAGTTCTGGAAAAAAGAACACGACCAAGCGCTCATTAAATTAGCGGAAATAAAAAATGCACTGGAGCATAAATCAGCGTCTCTACTTGACCACACTAGAGCGATTCAAGCGCATGCTGAAACAGGTCAAGAACACGAAAAAATCATGAAAAATGCTGAACAAGACCCAAGCAGCGAAGTTTTCGACGAGGCGGATGAAAAAGAAATTAAAGTTCATCAACGGGAACGCCAAATACACATCGAACAATCTGCGTTGCATTATGAGCTAAAAACCCAACATTTTAAAATAATGGCCATGGTTAATATGCTTTATAAAGAAACACAAAAAGCAAAATAATCTGTAGATAGAATCTGCAATGCCTACATAAACAGAAATAAAGACAACAATTGGCTGCGGTGCGTTTTATTCTTATATTTGATCATAACAGGCTGATCGCTGTTGCTTCACAATAATAAGTTACAAGATATTGTTTACTTTTCTCGAAGGCTTAATTGATTGAAATCAACTTTATCTGCAAAGGTATAGGTATACTTATTTTAGCTAGTAACAAAATAAAGTAATAAGTTTACCGCTGATGTTACTCAAATTGGCTGTTAGGAGTTAAAGTGTCTATGTATCACCGAACTTATACCCGCATACCATTAACGCTAGAAGTCGATATTCAGTTTAAAGGTGAAAAGCTGAAGCATGCCTATACACGAAACATTAATCCTTTTGGCGCGTTTATCGAATTATCTAAGTCTACGTTAGTAACTAACGATTTCGTTAGACTCTATTTTATCGACAAAGATAACGGTGATGCTTGTGTGGTACAAAAAGGAATCGTCATGCATTGCAGTGACGATGGTGTAGGGATCCTTTTTGCTATCGACAACAAAGAGTTCCGAACGATGCTGGGGCATGAATTGAGCCATGCATATACGACTGTCGCACTTAGCCCTTAGCTTGTTGTCGATTTAGTCCTCTGCTCTCTTTGTCAGGAAGCCTCTCATGCCATCACCCAATATGCGGTCTGCTAGAAAACGGTCTTCGTCCAAACGAACACAAGTTAACGATTTTTCAGCTCAGACCATCATTGATGGATTATCGCTTCATGTTTGCATTCTGAATAAAGCCGGTGACATATTATTAGTTAATCAAGCATGGCGAGATTTTTACGACACAAACTCTACCTCACCAATGATCGATGATTATTTTATTGGCACTAATTACTTCCAGCTTTGCGGGCAATCAAAGGGAGCTGACTCCGATGGAGCAGAACTTCTTGTTAAAGGTGCTTTTCAGGTTATTCGCGGCGAACTTGATGAGTTTAGCCTGCAATACCCTTGTCATAGTCCTATCCAAAAGCGTTGGTTTAATGTCCGTGTGACACGTTTTAAAAATGACAGCGAACATCTAATGTTGTCTCACCAAAATATAACGGAATTTAAATTAACTGAAGAAAAGCTTAGTCTATCTGCGAAGGTTTTCAGCCACGCCCGCGAAGGTATTATGATTACCGATTCAGCGGGTAGCATCCTTGATGTCAATGATGCTTTCAGCCAAATCACCGGATATAGCAGGAGTGAATCAGTTGGGAAAAATCCTCGGTTTTTAGGATCAGGCAGGCAGTCGCCTGATTTTTATAAGGACATGTGGAATGAAATAATTGGAAATGGCTATTGGGCCGGCGAAGTCTGGAATCGACGCAAAAGCGGTGAAGTCTATGCCGAAATAGAAACCATTAGCAGTGTGTGCGATCCGGATGGAAAAATACAAAACTTCGTTGCGCTGTTTACCGACATTACCAAGATAAAAAATTATCAAAGCCAATTAGAAAAAATTGCCCATTACGATGCACTGACCCAGCTACCTAATCGTACATTGCTGTCAGACCGACTCGCGCAAACATTACTTCAATCTCAACGCAATAAAAAATCAGTCGCTATTGTATTTCTTGATTTAGATGGGTTCAAAGCAGTGAATGACACGCATGGTCATGCTGTCGGTGATAAATTGCTGATCACCATGGCTCATCGCATGAAAGAGGCCCTGCGGGAAGGTGATACGCTAGCACGTTTGGGGGGGGATGAATTTGTTGCGGTGTTAGCCGACTTAGATAAAATCCATAGTTGTGAGCCTCTATTGGCAAGGTTGCTACTGGCGGCTTCGGCCCCCGTTTTCATAGACAATCTTATGCTTAATGTAACAGCCAGCCTTGGGGTGACAATCTTTCCCGAAGATAACGTCAGTGCTGATATACTGCTGCGCCACGCGGATCAGGCTATGTATACAGCAAAAGGACGGGGTAAAAATCGCTATCATCTGTTTGATACAGCTCAAAATATCGCTTTAAAAACTCACCGTGAAAGTCTTGAAGCTGTTCGCACCGCTTTAACTAAAAACCAGTTTGTACTATTTTACCAACCAATAGTGGATATGACGCTCGGTAAGGTCATTGCCGTCGAAGCATTGTTACGATGGCAGCATCCAGAACGTGGCTTGTTACTACCAATTGAAATTCCGCCGTTGAATGAAGACAACCCTTTGTCCCTAGAATTAGGGGAATGGGTACTTAATTCAGCGTTAACACAAATAAAGCAATGGCAAAGCAGAGGACAGGATTTGCATGTGAGTGTGAATATCAGTGCACGACAATTACAGCAAGAAAACTTTACGAGTAGACTCGCTAAAATAATATCTTCTCACCCCGGCGTCGAGTCTCACTACCTTGCATTGGAGGTGAGGGAAGCTGCCGCATTTGATGATCTAGAGCAAGTGTCCAGAGTGATACAGGGCTGTCTTGAAATGGGCATTGAGTTTGCTTTAGATGATTTTGGTACTGGCTACTCATCCCTAACTTATCTGAAAGTACTACCTGCAACTTCCATTAAAATAGACCAGAGATTTATCGCCAATATGTTAATTGACCTAGGCGACCGAGCGATAGTGGAAGGTGTAATAGGCTTGTCGAAAGCCTTTAAATGCCAAGTAATTGCCGAAGGTGTAGAAACCAGTGAGCAAGGAAAAGCATTGTTAGAAATGGGCTGTAATCTAGCTCAAGGTTTTGCGATAGCTCAGCCCATGCGTGCGAGTAAGATTCCAGCTTGGATTAAAAGTTGGAGGCCGGATGCGACTTGGAAAATCTAAACGCTAGGTAAAGCTACTTTTCAATAAAGGCCATCTCAATCACATACTCGCCTAAACTGCGGGAGTTAGCCCTAGTAAAGCCTCTGTCATCCAGAATTCCCATTAGATCCTGCAACATATCATTATTTCCACACATCATGAAACGGTCGTCGTCGACATTAATATCGGGCATGCCTAAGTCCTTGGTAAGTTGACCTGAGGTGAGTAAGTCAGTAATACGGGTATGATGACTTCTTTCATTTTCCTGCTCGTTCATAGACTGATAGTGAAATTTTTCTCTTGTTACGGTCGGGTAATACACCAACTTTTGCTTTACTTCTTCACCAAAATATTCATTTTCAGGTAGTTCACGTTCGATTATATCTTTATACGCAAGCTCGGATACCAAGCGAACGCTATGCACTAATATTACTTTGTCAAAGGCATCGTAAATAAAAGGGTCTTTAATTATGCCCATAAAAGGAGCTAATCCAGTGCCTGTGCATAATAAATATAGATGTTTGGCTGGCTTCAGATGGCCCGCTACCAGTGTTCCTGTGGCTTTAGTCGTTAGTATTACTGCGTCACCAGGTTGGACTTTTTGTAAGCGCGATGTAAGAGCACCATTAGGTACTTTTATGCTAAAAAATTCTAGTTCTTCTTCATAGTTTGCACTGGCTATGCTGTAAGCGCGCAACAAAGGCTTTCCATCGACTTCAAGTCCAATCATCACAAATTGCCCATTTTCAAAGGTAAAACTTTGCGAGCGAGTGGTTTTAAAGCTAAATAAGGTATCGTTCCAATGATGAACGTCGGTGACTGTTTCAATAACTGTATTGCGCATGACTTCCTTAACTATTAACCTGTGCGTGTCTTTTTACTGGATCAATAGAATACAGATCAGAACTTTGTTGGGCTATATATCTTCAGAATTTGTTTCCTACATCGATCATCAATCAACGTATCATCTGCATGACTCTGAAGAATGGCATTGATTTCTTTTAAATGAGGCATCAAAAGCTCTTTGTCTTTTGCTTTGATGTTATAACTATTTATAGTTCTTAGTAATCTTATCGAAGCACTATTTAAACTATTATTTTGTCGAGGGGTAGGATTATCATGGGGAGTAGCCAACCCTAATTTTTGAATGACTTCTTGCACCACATCACCTCCGTATTTAAATACGGAAATATTATTATCACCAAATAATGTTTGGCATTCAGTGACGAACCCTTGGTAGTTTAAATGTTGAGAAAACCAGTCGATATTTAACATTTCAGCAAAGGATAAGTCTTTCCCATAACAGGGGTTGCCTTCAATTTGCGGGTTACGAATACATTGTTTGTAGTAGCTCTCAATAAATGAAGTGGGTTCACGAAACCATACCCAAATTTGAATATCGAATAGTTTACTTAATTCATGTAAAACATTTTTTGATTCGTCAGGAAAATCCCACCAGTAATTATAAATTCCTTCAGAAGAAAGAATTATGGTGTGGGTGTCGCTTTTAACTTGCGAGATTATGTTTTTAAAATTTTCTAAGAAGCTTTCTAAATTTGTTGTGATTAGATTTTTTTCAAACCATTGGTGTTTTGGCGCGGAGGTATTTTGTAATTTATCAAGGTTATGCGGATAAAGAACTCCTTTTCCTCTGAGCCTGCGTTGTTTTTTATCAAGATAAGTTTGTAAACTTGTTGTGCCCGTTTTGGGTGTACCAGCATGGATGATCAGCTTTAGTTTCTGAACTTTACGCTGCTCTAGTGATTGTTCAAATTCGTTGAGTAACTCAGTTAATTCGTCGACAAAACTAGAAATAGCATTACCTGCTGGTAACATAGACGCTACTTACCGCAACATTTCTTATACTTTTTGGAACTACCACATGGACACACGTCATTACGGCCGATTTTAGCACCCTCTCGAACAATAGGGGCTTGTGGCTCATGGTGATCATGGTTGCAATCCGGTCCATGAACATGGCCTTCGTGGTCTTCTGCGGCTTGTTTAGTTGTCATAAGATTTTACCTTGTTAAATTTTATCTGCGGTGTATTGATGTATAATAACAGATCAGATAAAAATCAAAAAACAATTGAGTTAGAGAATTTGAAAAAATAAGAGGAGAAACAAAAAGAGCATTCATGAGGGTATATAATAAAATCAATATTATAGCCTATGTTACATGTAACGAGGTTTATTTAAACAATGTCTATTTGTGCGTGAGTATGCAAGTAGCCTTTGCACAAACCAATAAGTCCGTGACACCTGTGTTACTGCTTTGCTCTGCATCAAGAGATGTGGCTGGTGAAGAACCTTCTAAATCTGATTAACAAACAGGTAACAGCGACTCTCTCTATTTCTTTATCTTGAGCCATTACTTGAGCGCTACTTACGTCTAATGTGCCGCAAACTTTGTTATCTCACGGATGCAGAATCAGCGAATGTTTAATCTGAATCTATGCCAATATTAAAACGTGCTAGATATTACATTTATATACAACGAGTTGACTCAGTTCCTGTTTGTACTAATATGATCTTAACTTCTATAAATTAACTATTACGAGCAGTGTTTATGTTTCAAAATCTAACTTGCTGGCAATGTGGTAATAGCCTTGAAGATGTGATTTTTCCTATGTCACGCCGCGAAGTCTGTTCTGTGTGCGATGCAGATCAACATGTTTGCAAAATGTGCAAAGAATTTGATGGCAGAAATAGTTGTAACGAGCCGATTGCCGAAGATGTCACCGATAGAGAAAAGGCTAATTTTTGTGACTACTTTTCACCCTCTGGAGAACTTTTTTTAAAAACAACTAGAGAAAAACAACAGAGTGCAAAAGCGCAACTTGCAGCTCTCTTTGGTGACGACCCCGAAGTGGACAGCGACAGCGATGAGCAACTAACGCCTGGGGAGTTAGCAGAACGTAAACTTCGTGAAATGTTAGGGAATTAATGGCCCGATCATTATTTGACAGCTTATTACGATAATTGTTTATAAAAAATTGTTTTAATCTTAATATAATTTTACAAATACAAGGAGATAGGCATATTTCACACGTGATATGTCCAGTAAA
This sequence comes from Glaciecola sp., assembly GCA_047637355.1. GTDB lineage: Bacteria > Pseudomonadota > Gammaproteobacteria > Enterobacterales > Alteromonadaceae > Glaciecola. The sequence goes on from JBLIKA010000044.1 coordinate 14,983, forward strand.
TCTATGAAAAAAATTATTAAATTAATTGCGACTCTGGGCGTTTTTGCGGGAGTTGCGTTTCTTGTTTACATTGCGGGCGAATTAGCATTATCGGGTTCTCCAATAGTTGCTTTGTTGCCGGTTGCTGTCATATTGGGTCTTATTGTTCTGTATGTTCGCCTCAATGATAAACAAGACTAATCGTATTTGAGTAGCTTACCAAATTACGCCTAATTTCGTTTTTGCTGCTTCCAAGTTCCTCCATATTGATATGCAGCTTCCAGTTTTGCTATTGATTGACAGTTCACGCAGACAAAAAGCCATGGATCTTGTGCTTGCATTCGAACTCGATAAAGCACAGATTCGCCCTTGGTGCATTTATCGCAGAGCTTTAAGTCGCGGTTTCTTTTAGATTTTCCCATTATGTGATAGTAATCGGAAGATCTTACATATTGCAATAGTAAATATATTAAGCTAAAGATGAAGAGTTGGTTATCTGGGCATCTGTCAGTATTAATAATAACGACCATAAGGGGTATATTCATATGGTTTTACTTTGTAGTGGGGTTGCAGATAAGTCACTAAATCTACCAGTTCTGTAACGGTCATAACATCGTTGTAATTACGCATTTTGGACATGCCCGATTCGGTTATTGAATCTAGTTGATAACCTTTTGCGATTTTATGGGATGGATTAATTATGCTTGTCACTAGCTCCGCATAAGTTGTCACTTTACTTGCCTCACCGCCTAATCTGACTCGGAGCTGCAGCTCCGGTTCGATCCCCTCGGCATCCAACCCCTCTATTGTATGACATGCAAGGCACTGGTGTTTGATTAATACTTGTTGACCATCGTCTGCATCGCCTCGAGGCAGACTGAACCCTCTAGGGGAGTCTGGGCCAGAATCACAAGCGGTCAGAGAAATCGCCCCAATTGCTATCAGTAATATAGAATATTTTTTCATTGTTTTTCCTTTATTATCAATTTTTGGGTCAACCAATAAATTTCACAAGTTCTACCAGACTTAAGATAGCGCTTACGCATTTTTAATTATTGATGCAGATCAAATTGAGGGTGTATTTGATTTAGTAGAACTCAACGGCATTTAACTCGACGCTTTTGCAATAAGCGTTATTATTAGACTTTAGTATAAGTATTTTCCGCAACCAATTAGGTAGTCATTCGGATGGTGAACATGGTGCTTTACCGCTACCATTTGTCACATACATAAATTTTGACTGCTAGATATGTTCACTTCTGATTTGCGTCAATGGACTAACATAAATATTGAGGTTTCGAAAAATATGACCATTTTATCCTGGAGTTCTGATTACATAAGTAATGACTATTCTTCGTTAGAAGCCAGCTTAGAAAGTGTAGAAAAATCAGAAGAGTATGCACTGCGGCCTTCGCATCGAGTTTATCATGCAAGACAACCGCTAATTTCGGTCGGCGACGAATTCGCTGGTCTATACATATTGCGCTCAGGCTCTGCTAAGGCACTCATCACCTCTGCAGACGGAGATGAGTATATTACGAAGTTTTTTTATCCCGGTGACCTATTAGGACTCGACGGATTTGACCAACATATTCATATGCACAATGTACTTTTTCTAGAAACTAGTAGTGTGTCTTTTATCAAAGAATCTGATTTGAATCAACTAGTTAGAAGTCAAGATGATTTTCGTAGCTTTTTATTAAAAGCAATAAGTCATAACTTGAGGTGTGATAGTTCAATGCTGATGTGTTTGAGCTCTTGTTCTAGTGAACAGAAAGTAGCCCATTTTATTCTTGAACGAGCAGAGCATTTTGCAAGTCTAGGACTTTGTGGGACTCAATTTAGACTCAGTATGTCACGTACCGACATTGCAAATTACTTAGGAATGGCACTTGAAACGGTAAGTCGAGTATTTGCTAGCTTTCAGCTCAAACAATTAGTATCTGTCAGCAATCGTCAACTATCAATTTTAGATATTACAGCGTTAAGTCATATTCTCTCCAGAGATCCGAGCTTGAATTCATTGTCGCCAAACTTACATAATAAAATATCAATGGTGGCTCATTCTTCTTCTCTCAATTAGAGACGTATAATGTAATTTTTGTCCCCTTGTGCGGACTCGTCGATAAGTTTGACATTTATCATAACTGCGTTGTTGTAGTTTGCTTTAATTAGGGACAATCATTAAACGAAAAACCGAAAACGCAAGGCCTTGGAGCTAGATATGAAAAATTATAAACGTATCATTGCGGCAATAGATGTATATGCAGAATATGATCACGTGTTGCAAAGTGCGCTGTGTATTGCAAAAAATACCAAACAAGTATATTTAGTCTTTGTTACGTTACCAATCTCTTATTTTCAACCTTACATTAGTTCAGTGGGGGTTGAATATGTGACGGATATAACGCTACAAGCCAAAACCAGACTGAGTCAAATTGCTCATAAATTTGAAATACCGCAAAGCAATATTTATGCACCTGTTGGCTATATAGCAAGCGAAATATGTAATTTGGCAACTGATATTCATGCGGATATTATCATTATTGGCACTCACGGTGGTAATGGACATGAAGTGCTGTTGGGATCCGCAACTAATAGCGTTCTTCATTGCGCAAAGCAAGATGTGTTAGCGGTGAGAGGTGGTGATGTTAAGTTAATTGCATCGTAGCGTTTTGACTTATTATTCATCTTCACTGTGAATTTAATAAACCAATACCTTATGAACAAATACAGTCTTATAATCTGAACGTTCTTTCAGCTAGGAATAACAGTTAAAGTAGCCTGCTTAATCTGCTTGTTAGTCGGTCATTCTCCTGTTTCAGTTTTTCCTTCTCTTTCATTAAATCAATGACTATGCTGATCGCTACCCAATCAAGTAAAAATTCCCGATTTAATTTAATTGCTTTTTTAATCCAATGAGCACTTTCTAAATCGAAAACCCACTCTGAGAGAGTCAGACCACTTTGAGGTGTTGCGATACCATATTCGACTATTTCTAAAATAACCTCGATTTTTATACTTGAGTTTTCACACAACTCATCAATGGGAATATATCGGGTGATATCAACCATATCTATTAGCTCCATTCCGCTCTAGGGTTATATTGTTCCGCTTCAGCCAGCTCGCTCCACAAACGTTTTGTTTCAATGTTTGTTGAGGGGGGAATATCTATTTTTATAACAGCAAGTAAATCCCCTTGGCTCGTTTTATTTTTCAGTCCTTTACCCTTTACTCGTAACTTTTGACCAGATTGGCTATTTGCTGGAATGCTGAGTTTTACTTTGCCATTTAGGGTAGGGATCTCAAGTTTGGTTCCAAGAGCTGCTTCCCATGGAGTCAGTGGTAAACATAAGATTAAATTGATGCCTTGCACGTCAAATAGTGTGTGGGGGACTAAACGGATGAGTAGATATAAATCACCATTTAATTTGTTTTCACTGCCAGGAGCACCTTGTCCTTTGAGTCTGATCCTTTCGCCATCTGAAACACCCAAAGGAATTTTTACCTTAAGTGATTTTTGGACTTGTTTGATTTGATTATTCGCATAGACAGGAACATGGTAATCAATTGCTTTGGTTTTACTAGATAGCGTCTCTTCTAGAAATACGGGCAATTCCATTTCAAGATCTTGACCTTTAAATAAATCAGAACCATGGTGCTGTGGCCGCTGATTATTTTGTGCTCTATCAGCGAAGAATGAATTAAAAAAATCCGAAAAATCAGCATGTCCGTCTCCCTCAGACTTATTATGTCTGGCCGATGACTGCCAACCAGGGGGAACATCAAAACCTTCAGATGAACTTCCGCCATAGCGCCTTAATTCATCATATTCAGCTCTCTTGGTCGTATCTTTTAATACTTCATAAGCTTCGGCCACTTCTTTAAATTTATCTTCGGTGTCAGCTTCAGAGGTAGTATCTGGATGAAATTTAAGAGCAAGTTTACGATAGGCCTTTTTGATTTGTTTTAAATCCGCGGTTTCGCTTACCTGCAAAATTTTGTAGTAGTCTTTAAATTTCATCAAGTAATCCTTTTGCGTAAATAACTTGAACTCATTTGTTCAACGAGCGTCACTTGGAAGCTGCTCAAACATCAGTTTCACTGTTTCATTAATCTTAAATTCAAGGTTGTCATAAGTACTACTTGATACTCTGCCGATAGCCACCGCTTCCCACAATAAAAGGTTTGTTTTTTGATCAATAAGGTCAATATTAAGAGTGCCTTCAGTATATTGTTTAATTCGGTCTTGTATTATTGGGTAGTTCCCCCAGACACCGTAACCTCGCCTAAAACCGTAATATAATGAGATTGATGGTGCCCTATCGACTTCTAATTTATCCTGAACATACACATTAAAATTGATCCATAGCTCAGCATCTTCCGCTAGCTTAAAGCCTTTTTTGTGCATTTCATTTTGTATCGCCTGCTTTATATATCGAGCAGACAAACTATCATAATTATTGCCAGCCCGGATGGTGTTAGGATGAAAAGCGTAAGTTTGGTAACCATCGAATTGGACTGTTTCGTCAACCAAACTATGAATGTTTAAGGTTGATGTACAAGCAAATAAAATTGACATCGACAGCAATAAAACCACCGTTTTAAACGTTAGGGTTATTCTTGCTAGCATAGCGACTCTCCGGAAAACCTAATAAACAAACCTCTTAACTCCTAGTCACTCACTTTACGTTTTATTGGGTAAAGTATTTTGATGCAGGTCAACAAAATCCACGTTTGGTATTGGTGATTTTGTCGATGCATTATCTGACGTAATCACGTCTGTATATCGTCTACAATTTTGATACAGATCAAACCTTAATTTACACATTTGATTAGGCTACATTGATGCTCTTGCCAATGGTCTACTTTGGAGTCAACATGGAATATGCACCAATTAAGAAAGACGTAAGTGCCACAAATAAACTGGCTAACATGGTCAACTACCACCAGAGTTATGATGATTTTAATTGGCATGAAGCGCAACGGCTTATTAAGGGATATAAAAATGGTATCAATATGGCTTATGAAGCCGTTGACCGGCATGTTGAAGAAGGATATGGAGACCAAATTGCACTCATATTTTTAGAAAAAAAACAGCAGCGTAAAGTATTCTCTTATGCTCAGTTACAACAAATGAGCAATCGCTTTGCCAATCTTTTAAAAAGCTTAAAAATAGATAAAGGGCATCTACTTTGCAGCTTAACCGACCGCAGGCCTATTCTATATTCAGCGGTGATTGGTTGTTTAAAATCTGGAGTGGTGTTCAGTCCTTTGTTTTCCGCTTTTGGGCCGGAGCCGATAAAATCTAGAATGAAGATCGGCGGTGCGACGGTTCTGCTGACTAGCGGTAAGCTTTACAAAAAGAAGGTAGCTACTTGGCGTCATGAATATCTAGCCCTAAAGACAGTATTACTATATGACTGCGATGGAGAATGTCCAGGCGACTGTATTGATTTAGACCAAATTTTAGATCAACAAAGTGATCAATTCACTATTTGCGAAACGACCGCAAAAGATACGGCACTAATACATTTCACCAGTGGTACAACGGGCAAACCCAAAGGTGTGGTACATGTGCATGAAGCGGTCATATATCATAAATATTCGGGTTATTATGCGCTTGATATTCACCCTCAAGATGTGTTTTGGTGCACAGCTGACCCAGGATGGGTTACAGGCATATCCTATGGCGTAATTTCGCCATTATGTAACCGAGCCACATTGGTCGTTGACAATGCTGAATTTGACGCAATTCGTTGGTACAAAATCCTCGAGAAAGAAAAAGTTAACATTTGGTACACCTCACCAACAGCGATTCGGATGTTAATGAAAGCTGGAAACTTGCTATCTCTTAATTATGATCTTTCGCATTTACGTTTCTTGGCCAGTGTTGGTGAACCGTTAAATCCTGAAGCTGTCATATGGAGCCTGAAATATCTAGGCAAAGTATTCCATGATAATTGGTGGCAAACAGAAACGGGCGGAATTATGCTGGCTAATTTTATTAGCGAGAATTTAAAACCAGGGTCAATGGGACAGCCTTTGCCAGGCATTAAGGCGGGTATCGTTGAAGTGGATGATCAAGGACATTTAACCGAAGTAACTGCATCCAATAAAACTGGAGAGTTAGCGTTTAAAAAAGGTTGGCCTTCTATGTTTCGCAACTATTTGCATGAAACTAATCGTTATCAAGATTGCTTTAACGATGACTGGTATCTCAGTGGTGATTTGGCATACAAAGATGACGATGGGTATTTTTGGTTCGTTGGCAGGCGCTCAGATTTGATTAAATCTGCGGGACATTTAATCGGACCATTTGAGATAGAAAGCGTCTTAGTAGAGCATCCTGCAGTCGTCGAAGCCGGAGTAATTGGAATTCCAGATCCAATCGCAGGAGAATTAGTAAAAGCTTTTGTATCGCTCAATGATGGCTACAAAGCTGATACGGCGTTACACAAAAGCATCATGGCGCATGCGCGCAGCAAATTAGGCCCCGCATTAGCCCCTCGAGAAATATGTATCAAGCAAAATCTACCTAAAACTCGTAGCGGAAAAATTATGCGGAGGTTATTAAAGGCTCGCGAACTTGGCCTCCCTGAGGGAGATATTTCTACACTAGAAAGTGACGAAACCACCTAAATATGACTCCCTTAGTCAAATAGCTAGCACGAAGAGCACAAACACTATGCAAACCGACATTAGCAAGATACACACCGACACCCACAAAATACACATGGATATAGCGCATATTAAATTCCTCTTTAAGCAAATGCTTAGGATTAGGCGTTTTGAAGAAAAGTGTGCAGAACTATACACGGAGGAAAAAATTCGTGGCTTCCTACATTTGTACATAGGCGAGGAGGCTATTGCCGTTGGTATCATGCAAGCACTGAAGCCTGAGGATGCGGTATTTGGAACTTATCGTGAGCATGGTCATGCCTTAGCTCGAGGCCTAAGTATGGACAAGGTAATGTCAGAAATGTTTGGCAAGGTCACTGGCAGTAGCCGAGGCCGGGGCGGTTCTATGCATATCTTTGATGTTGAGAAACAGTTTTATGGGGGCAATGCCATTGTTGCTGGAGCCTTGCCTTTGGCTGTCGGCTTAGCTTTAGCAAATAAAATGCAAAATAAAAAAAATGTTGTCGTTTGTTTCTTTGGTGAAGGAGCTGTAGCTGAAGGTGAGTTTCATGAGAGTCTTAATTTGGCAAAGCTGTGGCACCTCCCCATTTTATTTGTCTGCGAAAACAATGGTTATGCTATGGGCACAGCACTCGCTATCTCAGAATCTGAGCAACATATTTTTCGTAAAGCGCAAAGTTATGGCCTAGCCGCACATGCGGTAGATGGCATGAATGTAGTTGAAGTTGAGTCAGCAGCAAGCCAATACTGTAACAGCATTAGAAATGGTGATGGACCCTGTTTACTAGAATGTAACACCTATCGTTTTCGTGGCCACTCTATGTTTGATACACAACTATATCGTAAAGCAGATGAAGTAGATGAATGGAAAAGTAAAGGCCCCATTAAAAAATTGAAACGTTGGCTTGAAGCTAATGACAAGCTCTCTGCTGATGAATTAATTGAAATTGAAGACGAAGTCGCCGCCGAAATAAACCAAGCAATCGTTTTCGCAGAGGGATCCCAATTAGAAGAGATATCAGACTTATACCTCGGTGTTTACGCGGAGGAGGAGTCTTGAGAAATCAAAGTTTAACTTATCGAGAAGCGCTTAGAATAGCGATCGAAGAAGCAATGAATGCAGATGAACGCGTGGTTTTGTTGGGTGAGGACGTCGGTAATTATGGTGGTTGTTATGCGGTATCCAAAGGCTTATCAGAAACCTTTGGGTCAAATCGAATTATCGATACTCCTTTGTCCGAATCGGGGTTTGTTGGCGCTGGAATTGGAGCTGCAATAGGTGGAATGCGGCCGATTGTAGAAATTATGACAGTTAATTTTAGTTTGTTAGCACTGGACCAGATTGTAAATAATGCAGCAACAATACGCCATATGTCAGGCAATCAGGTAAGTATTCCCTTAGTCATTCGCATGGCCACGGGCGCAGGAAAACAACTTGCCGCGCAGCATTCTCATAGTCTTGAAAATTGGTACGCACACGTTCCAGGTATCAAAGTGCTAACACCCGCAACTGTTGCTGATGCCCGTTACATGCTTGGCATGGCATTAAAGGACCCAAATCCGGTCATGTTTTTCGAACACGTTATGCTATACAACGAATCGGCCGCAATCCCTGTACCTGAAGATTGTCCTGATATGTGCAGTGCAATAGTCAGGCAAACCGGAACTGATATAAGTCTAGTGACCTATGGTGGATCACTCCCCAAAGCGCTGGAAGCTGCCCGTCAATTGGCACAACAAGACGTTAGTGTTGAAGTAATAGACTTGAGGAGCTTAAGACCACTTGATACAGATACGCTATTCCGCTCTGTTGATAAAACTCACCGTTTACTAGTGGTTGATGAAGGTTGGCGAACTGGAAGTTTAGCTGGCGAATTATGTGCATTGGTTGCTGAAAACTGTTTTTGGTCACTAGACGCTCCTCCAATAAGGGTGTGCAGCGAAGAAGTGCCGATCCCTTATCCCAAACATTTAGAGGACGCAGTTACACCGCAAGTTGCAAAAATTGTCGAAGCAGTGCTGGGTTTATTAAAGCAAGAAATCGTCTCATGAAAGTAATCACCATGCCTTCTTTTGGCTCTGATATGGCAACGGGTACACTCGCTCAATGGCATGTTAAAGAGGGTGATACCGTATCTAAGGGCGATATTATTGCGAGCATCGATACCATGAAAGGGCTAATAGATATGGAGGTGTTTGACAACGGCACAATAGATTCACTATTAGCTAGTGAAAGTGAGGAACTTGACATAGGTGCTCCCATTGCCCAATTGCGCTTGCTGAGCGAAAACAAGGTAAGCACTAGCAATATAGAAAAGCAGAGTGTTGTTAATATCCTAGGTACTGACGCAAGAGCTGGCGCTGACATTGATGCTAAAACTAATACTGTATCGCAGGACGAGCAAGAGGCTGACATCAAGCCCCAAAAAGGTGAAGCGACGACTAAGCTAAGTCATCAAAGCCAAGACACGCAACCAAATAAACCGTTACTTGTCTCTCCAGCAGCCCGCAAACGGGCGCTAGAACTAGGTCTTGATTGGCGTCAACTAGACAATGGACATGGTCCTAAAGGTGCGATCATTTTGCAAGATATTGAGGCGGCACAAAAAACAAATGTTCAATCGAGCTCTCAATTTGAGAAGAGCCTTCAGCCTGAAAAGAGCCTTCAGCCTGAAAAGAGCCTTCA
>JBLIKA010000045.1:0-24216 GCA_047637355.1 Glaciecola sp.
TCGTAGAGCTTGAGATTGCAGCAAGCGACGCTGAAGAAACTGACGTCGTAGAGCTTGAGATTGCAGCAAGCGACGTTGAAGAAACTGACGTCGTAGAGCTTGAGATTGCAGCAAACGAAGAAGATGCTTCAATTTCGATTATGGAAGAAAAAGCGCCAACGCTTTTAGCCAGCCTTTCAGCATACACACAAACTTCGCCGGACAGCATATTTGATGATACTACATTGGATACTCCAGAAGTTCCTCAGGTAACTGACAACGTAGGTGCTAATGTTAACGTAGCAATACGCAGTGAAGGCTGCCCAGAAAACTTCAACAAAGTTAGTATTCCGGCAAACGGCAAGTTGTGCCAAATATTTGCCGCCGACTTTCCGGCATCTATGATTTTATTCATTCCGCAAACACCTGAAGAGGTCGTTCAATATTACTTAGCGTCTTCTGACAGCTTTGTTGAACCGAAAAAAATCAAGAAAAGAACGATGCTTAAAAGTACTGACAACAACACAACTTTAATTATTTCTAAAGACGGTGGTGGTACTCAGGTTGATATTCTTGTTAAGTCACCAATTTCATAAAAACAATAAATTTCATGGAGTTAAAAACATATCCCATTGATATAAACGGGCGTTTATAATTATAAACATCCGTTGTATTGTCACTATAGACGGCTTAATTTTAATTTAATAAAGCTAAAAAAAAATAATTTCCTCACTCTTCTAATGCTTATTTTTAACTAACAACATCTATTGGCACATCAATTGCAATTCTCCAACATGCAATGGGAAGGTTCCCATTCTTTTTTTGATTTGGTATTGATGAGTTTCATCCTCAATGCAAAATTGAAGAAACTAACTAATGTATTAGGAGTTGTTATGGAATTTGCAATGGTACTTATTATGGTATTAATAGTCGTTGCTATTGTTGCTGTAAAATTCAGTGTTGAGGAGGTTAGTTTTCCTTTTACGAGTAAATCTCAACTTTTTTCTCCTGTTGAACATCAATTTCTCGATATGATTGAAAAAGCAGTAGGCAATGAATTTAGAGTTATGTGTCGAGTCAAGCTAACCGACGTATTGGCTTTGCGCAAAAACACCAACAAAAAAGTGGCGAAAAGTGCATTTTTGCGAGCTGGTGGCAAACAACTCGATTTTGTTTTAGTAAGTAAAACTGATATGACCCCCGTATTAGCATTAGATCTTGTACATTCATTAGGTAGAGAAGGCCACAAGACAACCCGAGACTTTTTTGTTACCGGTGCATTGGACTCAGCGGGTATTCCTCATGCACGCATCAAAGCTAAGCATGGGTACAAAATTGAAGATATTAAAGCATGTATTGAAGCCAAAATTATGCCACTTAGACGACGTCAGGGTAAACTCCCGATGCAGTCAGTTGAAGAGGCTCCAAGTCTATTTACCCCAACTAAGCGTCCTACTCGTCCCGTTCGTTCATCAAGACAAGTAGCCGCTTAAACCTTCGCGATTAATTAACGCAAGATTTCACATGATTTCTTGCGTTTCTGCGCATGCTTAGTAAACTTCTTGCTAATTGAACAAAGAGAAAACACATGAAAATAGCAATCTTAGGTGCGATGGATGAAGAAGTTAAACTCATCAAGGAGTCCCTCGATCACTTACAAGAAGTCACTTACTCACATTTGGTTTTTTTTACGGGTGAGTTACATGGTCATGATATTATTTTGGTCAAGTGCGGCATAGGAAAAGTGGCATCAGCGGTTGCTACAACAATGATTATCGACAAATTTGAGCCTGATTTTGTTGTCAACAGCGGCTCAGCCGGCGGCTTTGACAAAGAACTAAGTATTGGTGACATTGTGATTAGCGATGCAGTGACTCATCATGACGTAGATTTAACAGTATTTGGATACGTATTAGGGCAATGCGCTGGTATGCCTGAAAACTATGTGTGCAACGAGCAGTTAATTGAAGCTGCAGAGAAATCAGCCAAGCAAATTAAGGGTATTAAAGTGAAGAAGGGCTTAGTTTGCTCTGGTGACAGTTTTGTTGGCAGTGATGAACTTGCATTGGCTACACTACAAAAATTCCCTTCAATGATGGCAGTGGAAATGGAAGGTGCTGCTATTGCTCAAACTGCTTATTTAATGGGTATTCCATTTCTAGTAATTCGCAGTTTATCGGATATAGCAGGCAAAACATCAACAGTTTCATTCCAAGCATATTTAGAAAAAGCTGCCAAAAACAGCGCACAGTTGGTGATGGGAATGGTAAAAGCCCTTAGCTAATCTATGGATAGTCTCATCAGTTTTATTACGACTCCAGCTATTTCTCCTTGGTTCATTTTATGCGCTGTAGTCGTTTTCGAACGATTTTGGCACCTACCTACTCGCGCAGATCCACTTGCTTTTGTGCGTTTATTAGGAAGCAGAATGGCCGACAGAGTTTGCCCTACAGATCCATTGGTGGAAAAATCACAGTACAAAAAAACACAATTTTGGATATCCGGGTCACTTGCGGCATTCATGATAATCACACCCAATCTGCTTATTTTAGTTATCTTTAGAGAGTTCGTTTATTACCCCGAGCTATTCGATGCCATTATTTTATATTTGTGTATCCAATTCTCATCCCATATCCAACGTTTTCAGCGCATTCGACGAGCATTATTAGCGGGTAAAAAGAAACTCGCGAAAGATTTGTTGGCGCCCATGGTATTGCGAGAAACGGCAATGCTATCTGACATTGGAGTGAGTAAAGCGGCGATGGAATCCCTGTTACTGCGTTTTCATTATCAAGCCTTAGTATGCATCTTCCTATTTATTGTTTTCGGTCCATTCACTTTATTGACGTATCGATTATGTTACGAGTTACACCTCGTTTGGAACACGAAAATTCACGCCTACCGTGAATTTGGGAAGCCGATGGCAAAGTTAGTCATGTTTTTTCAATGGCTGCCTATTCGGCTAAATTCTTTATTATCCATCTTACTAAATCGAGGTTTTAAGATATTTTCTTATCTTAAAACACAAAGATTGACGACCCACTGGAATGAATCTCACGGTGCAATATTACTTCGCGCAAATCATTTTGCACTAGATGTTAACCTCAGTGGTGCTGTGTTTTATAACAACACAAAAGTACGCCGAACTAAGTATATCGGCAGAGGTGAGCCAACTGCGCAGTTTATGTCTAACGTAGTCGCCATTATAAATCGTGTTATTGCGATTAATCTATTGCTGCTACTATTATCTTGCCTAATAATGAACACTATTTTCAACAGCATATAAATAACAGAAGAGAGCTCACTTATCGTCATTTTTAACTCCTATTTATTTTATGCAATCATCAAATTAGTAGTCATCATTAAAAGTATAGCGACAAAAAGCAGTACAATTGTGCTGCTATTATTATTAAGCGCATTACCGATCCTTGCTGAAAGCGACAGGCAACGTATTGTTAGCTTGTCCCCTCACCTCACTGAAATTGTATTTGCGCTTGGCAGAGAACAGCAATTAGTTGGGGTAAGTGATTATAGTGATTATCCTTATTCTCAAGGTTGTATTGATAAACGTTGCTCAGTTAAATTACCATCAATAGCGAATTACCAAGGTGCTGATATTTCCGAAATTATTCGGTTAGAGCCTACGCTCATTCTTGCTTGGGAAGGTGGTAACAAAGCGCAAGATATTGCTCGGCTAGAACAATTAGGTTATTCAGTTTTTCGTTCATCCCCAACAAATATTGAAACACTTATGCAGGAGATTATTAGTTTAGGAAAAGCCCTTAATGCAGTCTCAAAAAGTAAAGAGCTGCATGCAGAAATGGCGACACTAGCTCAACACATTAGAGCACAGTACGCTTATAAAAGCGCAAGTGTGCTGTATTACATGAGCGAACAACCCTTAAGCGGCATGGGAAACGATATATGGCTCAATTCGCTACTTTCTGTGTGCAATATTAACAACATTTACGCAAAGCTCCCAGCTGCCTATGCACAGTTCTCTGTTGCCGATATTATTAGGAAACAGCCCGAGATTGTTATTGCTGCAACCCACCAAAATATCACTTCTGTGACTCAGTTTTGGGCTCCTCATTTGCAAGTTTTTGACCCCAAAGTGGTCATAGTAAATCCAGATGCCCTGCATAGGTTTACACCAAGAGTCTTGCCTGAGTTAGCCTTGTTATGTAAAAAGGTGCATTTTTAGAATATATAGCTAATATAATTATATGCAGTTAATCAATTAGCATTAGACAAAAAATTAAATGGAAGTAACACAATGAAAAACTCAACCCTGACAAAAAGTAAAAAATCTGTTGTTAAACTACTCACTTGTGTCTGCTTATTTTTTGTGTCTGTTGCAACAATGGCATCAACAGACATCAGTGCAGAAGCTATGTTAGCAATGGAAAAATCCGAGCGCTTGCTGCTAGACGTAAGAACTGTTGAGGAATACACCAATGGTCATATTCCGACCTCGGTCAATATCCCTCTGAATGAGATAGCAACTCGTTTATCTCGCCTCTCTGAATTTAAAGATTCTCCGGTTGTTGTATATTGTCGCTCGGGCCTCAGAGCAGGGAAAGCGATTGCTATATTAGAAGAGAATGGTTTTACTAATGTGATGCATCTGGAAGGTGACATGTTAGGCTGGGAAGCTGAAAATAGATCCACCAATCAGTTAGGTAAATAAAATGTATAATAGTCGTTGACTTCAACTATAAAAGTAATCAACTTCAGAGCAAAAATAAGGCAAGCGATTAAAGTAAACTTTATGCCTGGAGTTACCCTACAGGTGTTTGCCCTTAGCATAGTGCTATGCTATTTCTTTTATGCACCCGCGCAACCTATTTTTGATTTTATTGGCGCGTTAAAACTAAAGTACAGCACCTCATTTTCAATCGTCTCAACTGCGATTTTTGGTGGCTTACTTCCTTTTGTTATTTTATTTTTGAAGAAGCGAGTGGCTAAGCCAGTTATTTGGCATCTCCTTTTCAATATTATATTGTGGGCATTGATGGGTTGGCTAATTGATAGCTTTTATCAATTACAGGCTTTTATTTTTGGCACTGGCGTTGACCTTGCGACGATTGTCAAAAAGACCTTATTGGATCAATTTGTATTTAGCGTTTTTATTACTAGTCCTTTTATTACTGCGATGTATATCTGGCGAGAAAGTAACTTTAGTAGGCAAAAAACCCGAAACGAGTTATCAGTTAGTTTTTTCAAAGAAAAGTTACCAGCGACTATTTTCAGCACCTGGATTGTTTGGCTACCCGCAGTCACATTAATATACAGCATGCCATCAGCGCTGCAATTACCACTATTTAACTTAGTCTTGTGCTTCTTTGTTCTGTTGATTAGCGCACTTAACAAAGATTGAGTGTCTTTGCTTGGACCTCTAAACACACTCGAAAAAACGGGAATGAGTTTAGAGGGTCTTTACATAAAGTAAAATTAGTATTCGATGGACATTGCATGTTAATTTTGTTGAATGGTCAGCTGTTTACACTAACCTAATTCGAGCAAATTTACGCTTACCTACCTGATACACACTTTCACCTTTTTCTTGCAAAATCAATCGTGTGTCGCTTACTTTGTCACCATTAATTTTTACAGCACCTTGCTTAATCATGCGCATCGCGTCTGATGTTGAAGCAACTAAATCTGCCTTTTTCAGCAAGTTCCCAATAGCAACACCCTCTGCGTCCAGTATAATTTCGACTTCAGGCATTTCATCCGGTATCGCATTTTTCTGGAACCGTTGAATAAAATCTTGCAGTGCAACTTCTGCGTCACCTTCACTGTGGAAACGTGCAATCAGTTCCTGCGCTAATGCAATTTTAATATCGCGTGGATTTTTACCATTTTGCGTATCGATTTTAAGCTGCTCGATTTCTTCGATCGGTTTAAAACTAAGTAAATCATAGTAACGCCACATTAATTCATCAGAAATCGACATCACTTTTCCGAACATCTCTGTCGGTGAGTCAGTAATTCCAATATAATTATTTAACGACTTAGACATTTTCTGCACGCCATCCAAACCTTCAAGCAGCGGCACCATTATTACAGTTTGCGGTTTTTGACCTTGGTCTTTTTGTAATTCTCTGCCCATCAACAGGTTAAACCGCTGGTCTGTGCCGCCCAACTCTACGTCAGACTCCAACGCAACAGAATCCCAACCTTGTACTAATGGGTAGAGAAACTCATGAATAGCGATAGGTTGACCACTCGCGTAACGCTTTTTGAAGTCATCACGCTCTAGCATTCTTGCTACCGTTTGACTCGCGGCTAGCTTTATCATGCCAGCAGCGCCTAATTTATCGAACCACTCAGAATTGAAACGGATAATGGTCTTCGCTGGATCAAGAATCTTAAATACCTGTTCTTGATAAGTTTTTGCATTTTCAAGCACTTGTTCTTTGGTAAGTGGCTTGCGCGTTACATTTTTACCCGTCGGATCACCAATTAAGCCGGTGAAGTCTCCAATGAGGAATGTAACTTCGTGTCCTAACTGCTGGAATGTTCGAAGCTTATTTATTAAAACCGTATGTCCTAAATGCAGGTCTGGCGCGGTAGGATCAAAGCCCGCTTTAATTTTTAGAGGCTTTCCGGCTTTTAACCTCTCAATAAGCTCTTCTTCAATTAAAATCTCATCTGAACCGCGTTTTATCTCTGCTAATGCTGTTTGCCAATCTGCCATTACTTATACCTGTAGTATGAAAAGTATAAAGTGAACCACTTTATAACTAACTAAATTTACTAGACTTTAACTGAAGTATTTTACCTATGGGGAAAATACGCTCGAAATTTCGATAATAACAACACGTAAATTGAACCTTTACGCTGGATCCGAGACTAAAATCATTATATTCTTACGTTTCACTAAATAAGCATTTTACGGTCGTATGATTACGAATACAATAAAACAACTGCCAAAACCACATCGTTGGACACTTGCGTGTGTCGCGCTAGTCTTGGTGAGTTTGATTCTATTCCCCTTTGACTCAGTTAAAGCCTCGAAGAATATTGAGATCAAACAATTATTGCCGGGCATTAAATACGAATTGCATCTTCCAGCACTCGCAGACGTTGCCGTTAGCGCTGCATCTGAAGATGATATAGACAACTGGCAAACCTATAAAGTAAAAAGTGGTGATACGTTAGCCAAAATATTTTCACAAGTTGGTTTGACTGCCCGTGACACCTACGATGTTAGCAAAGCCGGAGACTTAGCCAAAAATTTAATCAACATAAAACCAAACGACCTTCTCTACCTTCATGTTGACGACTCCAATCAGTTCGTGTCGTTACGTTATCCTCTGTCTAAAACCGAAACCTTAGCCGTCGAAAAAAATGCAGATGGTGGGTTTGTAAGTGATGTATCAGTTAAACAAGTCGAAACATTGCATAGCTTTGCTCAGGGCGAAATCCGCAGTAGCTTCTGGAATGCTGGCACCGAATCAGGCTTAACAGATAATCAAATAATGCGCCTAGCCGGTATTTTTGGCTGGGACATCGACTTCGCACAAGAAATACGTGAAGGCGACTCGTTCAATGTCATTTTTGAGAAGCAATATATTGATGGTGAATTTATCGGTTTCGGCGATATTGTTGCAGCTGAGTTTAAAAACCAAGGCGAAGTTTTCCAAGCGGTCAAATACGACGACGGTAATTTTTACACCCCTGATGGTAAAAGTATGCGTAAAAGTTTTTTACGCGCTCCAGTCTCATTTAAATACATTAGCTCAAGCTTTAAAAAAAGCCGTTTCCACCCTGTGCAGAAAAGATGGAAGGCACATCGTGGCGTCGATTATGCAGGTAAAGTAGGCACACCGGTGATGGCTGCAGGTGATGGTAAAGTGATTAAGTCGGCCTATGACAAATACAATGGGCATCATGTTTTTGTTCAACACGGCGAAAGATATACAACGAAGTACTTGCATTTCACTAAACGCGCAGTGAAATACGGCGACATTGTGAAGCAAGGACAAACTATTGGTTATTTAGGCTCAACCGGACTAGCATCTGGACCGCACTTACATTATGAGTTTCTGGTTAATGGTGTGCACCGCAACCCCAGAACAGTGAAATTACCGCAAGCAAACCCAATCGCCAAAGAACATGCACAAGCGTTTAAATTGATTGCTCAAAAACGTGTTGAGCAACTGAATAATAATAAACGAATTATGTTGGCGATGAATTAAGCAACCATCGCTTCAGGACGTGTGACTAAACTTAGCTTTTCAAGTGATGCTATCCACCCATATTGCTGGTGTAACATATCTTCTTCACGTTTAAAGCCACTTTGAGAGAGTTTAATAGATGTGGTTGTAGGGTTATCAAAGTTAAACTCTATACCCACTTGAGTAACATCATTGGTATCTTCCCAACGCCAACTAAAATACAAATTCTGGCTTAAATTAATGGTTTCGTAGGTACCCACTATGGTTTGTTGAAAGCCGTCAGGGGATTGTAGTATCAAGCGATAATTCCCACCTTCAATGAAGTTTGACATGAACTGGGACACCATCATATTTCCGGGTGCAAACCAACGCACAAGTACATTTGGATCATGAAAAGCAGTATACACGTCGTCAAGTCGTGCGTTGAGTGTACCGTTAATGGTGAAATCATACATAGAATCTACTTCCCTTATTATTCTCAACTGTGATAGAAATGGTATCGGCAACAATGCCATTTTCTTCACCGTCAATTTCATCAAATTTGGATTATTTTGCATGCCCAAGCTAGCTATTATTTCCCGAGAGTATACTGCCTATCAAAAAGCGCTACATGATTTACAGTTAGCGGGCGAGTTCAATGATATTGAACTCATTTGGGCAAATGAGCATGCAGATGGAGCCCGCTTAGTAGATATAGAATATGCGCTAGCAAACCCAAATATCATGTCACGATATATTGATGAATGTCCAAATCTTAATTGGCTACAGTCGACTTGGGCCGGCGTTAACACTCTTGTTACCAAGTCTAAAAAAGACTACCAACTAACCGGTTTAAAAAACGTATTTGGCGCTCAAATGCGTGAATATGTGATGGCCTATTTACTCTATTTTCAACGTCAAATTCCTGAATTAATGGCTACTCAGCAACAGCGCCACTGGCAACAATATAGAATTCCAACACTGCAACATCAAACTATGGGAATCATGGGTTTAGGAAGTATTGGGAAGGACGTTGCGCAGGCTGCAAAAGCATTTGGTATGAACGTCTATAGTCTAAACGCATCAAGCAAACCGGTTGAGGCTGATCAACATTTCAATTTAGCTCAGCTATATGAATTCGCTAGCAAAGTCGATGTCATTATCAATTTGCTGCCACATACAATTGATACCACTGGTATTTGTGATGCAAGGTTTTTTGAAAGCATGCGAGCGCACGCTATATTTATAAATGCAGGGCGTGGCAATGTCATTAAAGACGACAACGAATTAGTCAATGCGTTGAATAACAATAATATCCGAGGCGCTGTTATCGATGTATTCAAAGCTGAACCATTACCCGCTGATCATCCCTTTTGGAACACACCAAATCTACTCATGACAAATCACACAGCGGCAACAAGCCAGCATGAGTTAGTCTTTAATGTATTCAAAAACAACTTACGTAAAAAGTTACAGGGCTTACCTCTTGATTCACGCATTAATATTAAGCAAGGCTATTGAATGCTTACATTAAAAGAAATGGAAGTAGCTGCGCTCATCACTTTTTTAATATGAAGCCCTCGATTTTGTTAATTCAGTTGCAGTTAGTCCTTCAAGAGTCTCGTCATTCCAAGGTTGAATAAACGCAACCAATGGCCACTGAGCTTACCTTTAAATACTTTATTGATAGTAATAACCGCATCTTTCTTTGATTGCTTGTTGTGATCGGTGGAGTTTATCAAACCATCATACTTATCTAGTATGGCGATTAACTTAGCACCATCACAGATTTCATGATTTATGAGGCCCATCGGATATCCTGTGCCATCCATAAATTCATGATGTTGCATCACCATTTTTCTAGCTTCATCCCATATACTCAAGTTTTCCAACAAACGCGCGCTTTTATAAACATGAGAGCGCAATAAGTTTTGCTCCAAACTAGTCAACTCGGTTTCTTTATTTACGACCTCTGCTGGCATAAAAGATATGCCAAAGTCATGCACATAGCAAGCTACCGCTAATTGCGCTTCATCGATGGGTTTATCATTCAATGCGTTTATATAAAAAGCCAGTTTCGCAATTCGATCGCCTCGATCCTCTGCATAACCTGCACGCTTTTCAATTGGCTTCATCAATTCCCTGAAGAAGAGTAGATCGACTTGTTGGTCAGGAGTCAAATTTTTGGGGATACCCGTGCGCGCTAGATTAACAATATTTTGCGCTTCTACATCGTCTTGGTATAATTGTCGAGACGGTTCAATCAAGTTAACCGCTTTGGCAAGTAAGCCTTCATGACGAGGCTGATTTGTGCCATCTATTTCACGAATAATCTGGATAACGGCATCATTTAATTCGCTGTCATATTCTGCTTGGCCCGATTTCACACAGCTTTCCACAAACACTTTTACCTTGTCCATAAGCAGAAGAACTAAGTCGCTCATGTTGCTGGTGTAATCAATTTCGCCTTTTCGAAGCAAATCAAGTAGGTCTTCAAGGTGCTGCAACACATTTATCATCGGTGTAAATGAAACTAAGCCTAAATCACCTTTAATAGTATGCACTGAACGGAACAATGAGCGTTGTAACTCATTATCTTTAGGGGTGAGTTCTAGCTCTATGAGTGTTTGCTCACTTGCTTCGTATAACTCATTAATTTCTTCAATTAAGTCGTGAAGAATATCATCTTCCAATTCTTCATGCTTAAAAATCGGCATAACTGCTCACTTACTAAAGATAAATAGGTAAAGGTAGTATATCGGCACTGGTGCAGAATTCATGCATTAAATCGACTGATAAGGTATCTTCAAACAAAAATCTCCGTATAATTGCGGCCAATTCAAGCTTTTTGGAATGTCTGTGTTAGCTACTATTCGATTCATAACGTTATTACTCTATTTTATCGGGATTAATGCAGTACTATTCTTAATATACCTAACTCGTCCTTTTCATAGAAATAACGTGTATTTAGCGGGTCAATGCTACTCAACTATGACCCGGATTCTTGGTTTAAAAATAGATTTGCGAGTGTCAGCAAAAGTTGATAGTAACCAAAACTACGTATTTGTTGCTAATCACCAAAACAGCTACGATATTTTAACGGTAAGCAAAGCTGCATTGCCCGGAGTCGTTACTGTTGGTAAAAAAAGTATTAAATGGATACCCATTTTTGGTGTTATTTATTGGCTGTCCGCAAATATAATGATTGACCGTAAAAATACGGGAAGCGCTAGAAATACGTTGGACGAGACCCTAAATAAGATGAACGAGAAGAAACTGAGTATTTGGTTTTTCCCTGAGGGTACACGCAGCAATGGACGCGGATTATTGAAATTTAAAACAGGCGCATTCAGGCTAGCGCTAGCGGCGCAAAAAGCGATAGTTCCGGTATGTGCAAGTGAAATGCACAACAAAATTAAGTTCAATCGTTGGAATAATGGCACCGTCATTATTGAAGTGCTGGATCCCGTCGACTTACCTGAAGGAATGAGTGCTAAGAAACTAGCCGATTATCTTCATTCCATTATGTCCACAAAAATTGCTCAGCTAAATATAGAAGCTGATAAACTAGATAACGCATAAGGTCGGTTGACCTAGATTGATAAGACGAGGGTAATATGAGTCAGCATGACGCAAATGAATGGTACGAATTTAACAAAGAAACAATAGAAGCACTGATAGACGATGGCAGTGACATGGACCTTCCACACACCATAGAGCATCACTTGGCTTGCAGTGACTTTGATGCGCTTGAAAAAGCAGCAGTAGATGCTTTTAAAGCTGGTTTTGAAGTGACAGATGCAGAAGAGCTTATTTTGGATGATGGGGAAACTGTTTTTTGCTTTGACGCTATTGTAGAAAAAAAATTGGATGTTAATGTTTTCAATGCCGATTCAGATAAATTGATCGCGATTGCCGACAAGCACAAAGTTTACTATGACGGATGGGGTACCTACTTTATTGGAGAGGGAGCGCTTGAGCGCGACGAAATTGAGGATGATAGTAGTTATGACTATGATGATGACGAAGATTGATACCTCGAATCCATTGACATAAGAAAACGGGATAAAATGAGAGAGTGTAACCAATGTGGAAAGTGCTGTATTAAATATGGCGATGGCGCTCTTTCTGCTACGACCGAAGAAATCGACCTCTGGGAGTTATTTAATCCGGAGATTTTCAAATTTGTTAGAAATAATGAAATTTGGTTCGGACCCGAATCTGGCTTGCGCTTAACAACATGTCCTTTCCTGGAGATTGAGCCCTCTACTAACGCGCTGGCTCAACCTAAATATACTTGTAGCATATACTTAGATCGACCCGAAGATTGTCGCCACTATCCTAGTCTTATTTCTGAGATGATTAGAGATGAGTGTGAAATGATTGAAGTTGTCGATTTGAATAATCACAAACGAGCTCAAATTAAGTTGGATGCATTAATGGAAGATAGCCGTCCTTCTAATCATTCTTAATATTTTGGAGTGTTAATCTACCAATGGCGATATGACTGAGAGCGCAGTGATAGCTATTCTAGTCAGCCGCCGTTCAGTTTAGTTTCAGATTAGGTTCAGGTTGCCAACAGCATAATGCGTCTTAAGCATTAAACTACGGTGACACATAATGAAAGCGTCTAAAAATATATTTCTTCCTGCAACTACTTTTACGGCAAGCGCATTGTCCACAATCTTCTTTTTGGGTTTTGTTGCGCCACCTACATTAGCGAAAGACACAACGTCGCAAGTTAATACAACACTGCAAGATGTTGTCGTTAAAGGCACCGAATATCAGCCAAACATGCTGCAAGCAGACGGCTCTCATTTAAAAGTTAAGAAGCATTTAAAAGCAGCAAAACCGCTTATAGTGAAATCAACTGATGGCGCGCAGTTAACATTATCTGAAAAAATGCCATTATCGAGAGAGTATGCTCGTAACAATGATGATACTGATTTTTGGATATACGATAGCTTTGTCACGTTTACTGCAGATATCGATTACGATGGATATTATTCGTCTTTTACACTTGAGTTCGATGTTGACACGATTTACACATCCGCACCTATTTATGCTGTTATTTACACGTCGACGTCCGACGTATTCACGCCTTTTTATACAACAAATATTTACGATATTAATGGTGATAATACTCAAGACGCTATTATCATTGAAAACGATTTAGTAACTGGCTTTCCAAGCAATGACTATGAACTGATGGTAATGATATATGATGCAGATACAAACGAAGTCGTTGCGGTCGCGGATGGCACTGATGATGCCGATTTAGCTTATCTTAGCTTGGAGAGTGAAGACTACGAGTATGTCGAAACCGTTGAAGTTGTTGTCGTTGAACATGGCGGCGCACTTGATATTTGGTTGATTGCAGGGCTAGCCTTTGTTGCTTATAGACGATTTAAGGTTTAATTTTATTAACATCCAGCCAATGCTCCGTTATTTATGCAGCTTATTTAGTACCCGCTTCGACCACCAAAAATAAAAAGCGCGCTTACTTTTCAGTCGCGCGCTTTTATATTTCTTTCAGCTTGACTTTATGTGTTGCTGTTTACTCTGTTATGCCATGAGACGCTAACATAAATGCAAACTCTTCCGCATAATCACGCAAACGACCATAGCGCCCACTATTTGCGAAATGGCCTGCGCCCATGTTGATGCGCATCACTAATAAGTTATCATCTGTTTTAAGTTCTCGCATTCTAGCTGTCCACTTTGCCGGCTCCCAATAAGTTACTCTAGGGTCATTTAAACCCCCGGTGACTAGCATTGGTGGGTATTCTCGAGCGACAATATTGTCATACGGAGAATAGCTTTGAATGTAGTTAAATGCGATGGGATCTTCAATTGGATTACCCCACTCACTCCACTCAGGTGGCGTCAGCGGCAAGTTTGCGTCAAGCATGGTATTGAGTACATCAACAAAAGGTACACCCAAGGTCACTGAACTCCATAACTCAGGTGCTTGAATAGTTGCTGCTCCCATCAATTTGCCACCGGCACTGCGGCCAGATACGCTAATATTGCCCTGTGCGACATATTTCTCAGAAACTAAGTGACGCGCAACATCAACAAAGTCATTGAACGTATTCATTCGTTTATCTAACTTACCATCTAGGTACCATTGGTGGCCCAACATATCACTACCACGAACATGCGCAATTGCATATGAGAAACCTCTATCGAGCAGACTCAGGCGCGTAGTTGAAAAGCTTGGGGTTACTGTACTGCCATAGGCGCCATAACCATATAAGTGCATGGGTTGGCTTGAGTCTCTCTTAAAACCCCTCTTATACACCAAAGTTACGGGTACCAGAGCACCGTCACGCGCGGGGGTCATAATACGTTCAGTGACATATTGTGATTTGTCGTAACCTGATGGAATTTCTTGAACTTTTTTAGTGATTAACGTCTTGCTAGCTATCCTATAATCGAACACGGTACTGGGGGTTATCATCGAGTTGTAATTGATACGCACAAAATTTTGAGTAAACTCGGGATTATTTCCATTTGATATAGAGAACACAGACTCCGGAAATTCGACATCATGTTCGTTGCCTGCATCATCATATAGCGTAAAACGCTCAATACCATTTTCCCTTGATGTAACGACCATGAAATTTTGAAAGTTTTGCATATCCATCAGATAACGTTTATCCGACCCCGCTATTACTGTCTCCCAATTATCATAGCTTGGTTGTTTATCCGATACTTTCGCTAATCTTGAGTTTGTATGGGTATCGTTTGCAACGATGTAAAAATAGCCATTTGCATGATCAATATCATTTAGAAACTGCTGTTCTCTGGAGACTAACTGAACAGGGGTTGCCGTGAAGTCCGCGCTTGGTAAAACATAGGTTTCAGTAGTTTCGCTTTGACCACTAGTAATAAGCAGATATTCCTTGCTGCTAGTGAGACCAAAACTGAGAAAATAACCATCATCACGCTCAGCATAGATAACCTTATCATTTACTTGTTTACTGCCTAGTTTATGTACCTTCACGCTCTCGGTATACCACCGGTCAACCGCTAATGCACCATAAACGATAGATTGACTGTCAGCGCTAAACTCAATGTCACCGTTAGTGTCGCACAGTTCATCTGAAAGCATTTCGCCCGTATTCAGCTCTTTTATTACGATCCTGTATCGCTCATCGCCGTTTGTGTTGTAAGAATAAGCAATAAATTGATTATTTGGACTTATTTCCCAATCACCCATTGTGAAATAGTCGAACGGTTCTGCTAACTCTGTGACACTTAGGAAAGTGAATTCGTCATCGTTATCTAGTTTGCGACGGCTAAAAGTGAGATATTCCTCGCTTGGATTATAAAACGCCTTATATTCATAACCATTTGTAACCCAAGGAACAGAGCTGTCTGTATCATTCGTGCGTCCTTTAAATTCAGCAAACAGCGTATCCACAAGTGGCTTTTTCGGTGCTAAAAAAGTATTAAAATAAGCGTTTTCTTCGTCCAAATAGTCAATAACAGCTTGATTATTCACTTCGGGATAGGCTGGATCCTTTAACCAATTGAAATGATCAGTAATGATTTGATCATGAAACTGGGCCTTAAAAGGTATTTTACTAGCTTGTGGTGCTCGAATACTCAGTTTTTTCAATCTGAGATGCTGTGCTGTTGGCTTTTCTGGCATTTGATACTCTTGTGATGATAGGCGGTCAGCTAAAACAGCCCGACTGCAAATTACTACTGAAGGTAAAGAGGGGAAGCAACACGATACTTTCTTTTTAGTTAAAGTTCGTGTTGCAATAATTCAAAACTTAAATAGCTTCGATTTCAGCTTTTTGTGCTTGAATTTTACCCAATTGCATTTCCATGTCAGCGAGTTTCGCACGCTCTTTATCAATCACAGCTGCAGGCGCTTTACTCACAAAGCTCTCATTGCTGAGTTTACCTTGTGTGCGTTGTGCTTCTTTCTCAATCTTCTCTGCTGCTCTGTTCAACCGAGCAAGCTCAGCTGCTTTATCAATCAAGCCAGCCATAGGAATAAGAATCTCCATTTCACCGACTAAAGCAGTTGCTGATGCGGGTGCTTTTTCTCCTGCCGATAACTGCGTTACAGATTCGAGCTTAGCCAGTTTCGCTAAATAGCTACCACTATTATCCAATCTTGATTGGTCGCTTTCACTAACGTTGCGAAGTAAAACAGGTAACGGTTTTGATGGTGGAATATCCATCTCTCCGCGGATATTCCGAATACCCACAATGAATGATTTAACCCATTCAATATCATCGATTGCAGCTTGATCATGCTTGCTTTCATCAAATTCAGGGAAAGCGTCTACCATGATACTTATAGCCGTTGTTTTATTACTTGATAGCGGCTGAATTTTCAACCAAATTTCTTCAGTGATAAATGGCATAAAAGGATGCAGTAAACGCATCATATGCTCAAGTACGTTAATCAATGTGTGTCTTGTTGCTCGTTTTTCTGCTTCAGTGCTTTGCTCTGAATTTAATACTGCCTTAGATAATTCCAAATACCAATCGCAGAATTGATTCCACGTAAACTCATACAAATGCTGAGCAGCTATATCGAATCGATATTGTTCTATTGCTGTTTCATAAGCCTTTAAGGTTTCTTGGAATTGTGACCAAATCCAGCGGTCGAAAACGCTAAGCGACATTTCGCCGCCATCACGACCGTTGTCGAATTCTTCAGTGTTCATTAATACAAAACGGGTAGCATTCCAAATTTTGTTACAGAAATTGCGATAACCTTCAACACGGCCCATATCAAAATTAATATCGCGACTGGTCGACGCCATTGCAGCAAAAGTAAAGCGTAATGCATCTGTACCATAAGCGTTGATGCCATCAGGGAATTGCTTTTCTGTCGCCTTGCCTATTTTGGCCGCCATTTTTGGTTGCATCATACCCGATGTGCGTTTTTCCATTAACGAGTCTAGATCAATACCATCAATCAGGTCGATGGGATCCAGAACATTGCCTTTTGATTTAGACATCTTATCGCCGTTCTCATCACGAATAAGCCCAGTAATGTAAATGTCTTTAAAGGGGACTTTACCCGTGAACTTTTTGGTCATCATGATCATTCTGGCTACCCAGAAAAAGATGATGTCAAAGCCAGTAACTAGCACAGAGCTCGGTACAAAGGTTTCTAGTTCAGGCGTATTCTTAGGCCATCCCATCGTTGCAAACGGCCATAGTGCAGATGAGAACCAAGTATCTAAAACGTCCTCATCCTGTCTCAAATTAACTGAATCTGGAATATTGTTCTTTTCTCTTATTTCAGCTTCATTGCGCCCAACAAAGATATTACCTTCGTCATCAAACCAAGCTGGAATACGATGTCCCCACCACAATTGGCGTGAAATACACCAATCTTGAATATTATGCATCCATTGGTAGTAAGTCTTATTCCAGTTTTCTGGTACAAATCGGATTTCACCACTTTCTACAGCTTCTATAGCCGGTTTTGCAAGTGACTCAACGGCCACATACCACTGATTCGTCAGATAGGGTTCGATAACAACACCTGACCTATCACCTCTTGGAACTTTTAGTTTGTGCTCATCAGTTTTGATCAACACCCCATCTTCTAGCAAGTCAGCGACAATGGCAGCACGAGCGTCAAAACGGTCCATACCTTGATATTTGGCTGGTGCAACGTCATTCAACTTGGCGTCGTCAGTCAATATATTGATGATTTCTAGGTTATGACGTTTACCCATCTCATAGTCGTTGAAGTCATGTGCTGGGGTTATTTTAACGCAGCCAGTACCAAACTCCTGGTCAACATAATCGTCTGCAATAATAGGGATTTCTCTGCCGGTTAGTGGCAGTGTAATGGTCTTACCAATAAAACTAGCATAGCGCTCATCATCTGGATGAACAGCTACTGCTGTGTCGCCAAGCATAGTTTCAGGGCGTGTTGTTGCTACTATTAAATGGCCCGAACCATCAGTCAACGGATACCTCAGGTGCCACATATAGCCATTTTCTTCTTCGCTTATGACTTCTAAATCAGAAACTGCTGTGAGTAATGCAGGGTCCCAGTTAACTAACCGTTTACCGCGGTAAATTAAACCGTCTTCGTGTAATTTGATAAACACTTCTTGCACGGCATCAGATAGATTATCATCCATCGTGAAAACTTCGCGCTCCCAATCCGGAGAGGTACCTAAACGACGCATTTGCTGTGTAATAGTGCCGCCGGACTCTTCTTTCCATTCCCAGATTTTTTTCACAAAACCATCACGACCTAAATCATGACGGGTTTTGCCTTCAGTATTTAATTTACGTTCGACCACCATTTGCGTTGCGATACCCGCATGATCAGTACCACATTGCCAAAGTGTATTCTTGCCTTTCATACGATTATAACGGATCAAAGAATCCATAATGGTATGTTGAAAAGCATGCCCCATATGTAGGCTGCCTGTCACGTTTGGTGGTGGCAATAAAATACAATAAGGTTGACCTTCACCAGATGCTTTAAAATAGCCTTGTTGCTCCCACTTTGTATAACAGTCTTTTTCAATATTGTGGGGGTCGAATGTCTTATCCATTAATTACTCTCGTTTATTTGATTAGCTGGGGTAAACTGCATGTTGCATCCCGCTAATTTATACTGCTTGTACCTTTCTCGTGCCTGCTGTTTTTGGGTTTCTTCAACAGGCACAAAATCAATAATATGTTGATATTGGCGATAGTTCTCTATCATGCTTTGCGATAGATTAATGAGCGTATGACGGCTATTTAGCGCTTGTCCTAACCAAGTGATTTCAGCTGGGGTTCCTTGTTTCGGACCCTCTCCCGACAAATTGTGCGGGATAAAACTGTCTACTGGGTGCTGCCAAACAAACTCATCGACATCCTCCGCCTGTTGCTTATCCGTGCACAATACAGTCGCCCATTTGCGTTTCTTTATGGTCTCTAATAGCAAGTGCGAGCAGGCTTTTAATATATCCTGCTTAGCGTCTTGGCTATTATCGTCCAATTGATAAAAAGTCACGATTGGCATTATTGGCTACTTCCATCGCAAAGAAGAGAGTTTAGTTTTAACCCCTCTTTATTTACTCGTCGAAATACAGGTTGCATAGCAGAGTCTTTATTTAGTGTTTGCTGTTCTAATGGAACAAGAAATAGACCATGTGATTGGCAATCAAAAACATTAATCATTAATCTTCACTAACTAACCCTGCTTTGTTAAATAAATATTGTGACAACATTGGCACAGGCCTTCCCGTTGCGCCTTTACGAGCGCCACCAATCCAAGCTGTTCCTGCAATATCTAAGTGAGCCCAGTTATACTTTTTAGTAAATCGAGACAAGAAACATGCAGCTGTGATCGTGCCTGCTGGTCTGCCGCCCACATTCGCCATATCGGCAAATGGGCTTTCAATCAATTCTTGATATTCATCCCAAAGAGGCAAGCGCCAAGCCTTGTCAGAAGACTGTTCAGATGCATTAAGTAATTCATGTGATAACGGATTATGAGTGCTTAATACCGCAGTTGCATGAGGACCTAATGCAATAACGCAAGCGCCGGTTAATGTAGCAATATCAATAACGGCTTCGGGCTCAAATCGTTCAACATACGTAAGCGCATCACACAGTACTAATCTGCCTTCAGCGTCAGTATTCAGCACTTCAACTGTCTGTCCAGACATGGTGGTTAGAATATCACCGGGGCGATATGCATTTGCATCTGGCATATTTTCACAGCCAGCAATAACGCCAATAACATTGATCGGCAAATTCAACTTAGCGACCGTATGCATGACACCTAGCACGGAACTTGCTCCACACATGTCGTATTTCATTTCGTCCATGTTAGCACTTGGTTTTATTGAAATACCGCCAGAGTCAAAAGTAAGTCCTTTACCCACCAATACAATAGGAGCTTGCGAAGCATCAGCGCCTTTATGATGAATAATGCTCATAATTGATTCATTAACCGAACCACGTCCAACGGCTAAATAGCTGTCCATTTTAAGTTCAGCCATTTGTTTTTCGCCTATTGTTTCTAGGCTCAATGACGCATAGTCTTCTACTAGCAGGGCTGCTTGCTCATTTAAGTATTTAGGATTACAAATATTCGGTGGCATGTTACTTACATCTTTTGCAACTAAAACACCTTTGCTTATAGCAGAACCATGCTCGACGGCGCGTTCACCTGATGTCAATTCTTTGCGCGTTGGCACGTTGAAAACCATTTTACGCAGTGGACGACGTGGTTCACCCTTTTTAGTTTTTAATTGTAAAAAAGTATATAAAGAATCGTTAGCCGCTTCCACCGCTTGACGAACCTTCCAGTAAGTATCTCTGCCTTTAACGTGCAACTCGGTTAAAAAACAAACGGCTTCCATAGAACCTGTTTCATTTAGTGTTTGAATTGTTTTCGCAATAATTTGTTTATACTGTCTTTCATTGAGCTCTCGCTCTTTACCACACCCTACAAGAAGAATGCGCTCACTTAACACATTGGGTACGTGGTGTAGTAACAACATTTGCCCTGCTTTGCCTTCCAGATCGCCGCGGCGTAACAAGTTACTAATATAACCGTCGCTTATTTGATCGAGCTGCTCAGCAACATGAGTAAGGCGGCGCGGTTCAAACACGCCAACCACAATGCAAGCACTGCGTTGCTTTTCTGGACTACCGCTTTTGACGCTAAATTCCATGATATTTCCTCAATGATTATGCTTTGTTTCTCTGCTTACAAACGAGTTTGCGATATTTCTCTGGTTCATGCGAATAAAAATCTATTTATCTGTGTTAGCAAAAGAAATCTTTATGCTAGACTTATACGTGATTTATAAACGTTGTGTGCATTAAAACAGTTAGAAACAACCAGTTTACTGATATATCTGCACCTTTCCACTAAAACCTATGTTTTCATCAGTAACTAAATGCTAATTTTCCGATATTTATTGCGCGAGACATTCAAATCGCAAATTGCTGTATTTTTAATACTCATGGCAATCTTCATCACACTTAAATTTGCAAGAATTTTAGGTGATGCTTCTGATGGTGATGTCCCTGCCGATTTAGTATTAGGTTTTATTACACTTTATAGCCCCGTTTTAGCCTCACTAGTACTGCCCATAAGCCTATTTTTAGGTATTATGCTTGCGCACGGTCGTATGTATGTAGACAGCGAAATGACTGTTCTCAAAGCTTGCGGAGTCAGTGAATGGTATGTAACACGAGTAACATTGCTTTTTGCCGTCATAATGGCAATAGTCACCGCCGTTGTAACGCTTTATCTCGCTCCTGCTGCTGCAGAAAAAGAATACCAATTACAAGAACAAGCAACTGCAAAATCAGGACTTGCGTCAATCATGCCTGGCCGCTTTCAACAAACCGGAAATGATAAAGCGGTTATATTCGTTCATGATGTTGATTCTGATAGCGACCGCTTGAAAAAAATATTCCTATCGCAGCGCAGTCAAGACGATAAAAAAATCCAACTTATCTACGCTAAAACGGGCACCATCGAAACTAGCGAAATAGGCGATCAGCAATTAGTGTTGTTTGATGGTAATCAATATGAAGGCTCGAGCACGGAGCAAGCCTTTCAAATAATTAATTTTGACGAATATCGAGTAACGATCGCACCAAAAAACCAAGAGCAAAAACGTCGAAAACTGGTGGCACTGCCTACCTCAGAACTAATGAAATTGGATAATATTGAGGCCATTGCAGAACTACAATGGCGCATTGCTATACCACTTTCGCTTCCATTTTTAGTACTTATTGCTGTTCCACTAAGCGCTGTCGATCCTAGACAAGGCCGTTTTGGTAAAATGTTTCCAGCGTTACTTTTATATCTTGGTTACTTCTTGCTGCTACTTGCTAGCCGCCAAGTACTAGAAGATGGGAAATTACCGCCAGCGCTCGGCTTATGGTGGGTGCATATTGTGATGTTGCTTGTTGGTATGGGCTTGATCGCCCGAGACCGCAAAACAGGCGTAATTCTGCGTCAACTATTTTTAAGGAGAAAAGATGTTCCGTCTCCTTGATTTATATATAGCGCGCACTCTTTTAGGAACGGTAACGGTGACACTGTCAGTGTTAGTCGGACTAAGCGCGCTGATCAAATTTGTTGAGCAATTACGTCGAGTAGGACAGGGCGATTACGATATGACCTTGGCGGCTTTATACGTGCTTTTGAGCCTACCTAGAGACATCGAACAATTCCTGCCCATGGCAACACTCCTCGGCGGTCTCATCGGCATGGGGCTGCTCGCACAAAACAGCGAGCTTGTTGTGATGCAAGCGTCTGGTCTTAGTCGTTGGAATATTATTAATTCTGCTATGAAGTCACTTATTATATTGATTATTGCAGTGATGATGCTAGGCGAATGGGTGACGCCGCGCAGCGAAGCAAAAGCAAAAGAAATTAGAACGCAAGCATTGTCAGGAGGTAGTTTGATTTTATCAGACGAATTGTTCTGGGCCAAAGATGGTAATGATTTCGTTAGCATTGGTGAGGTTCTCACGAAAGAAACACTGCGAGACATCACTGTGTATCAATTTAGCGCTGAACTCGAATTAACCAATGTTTTAACAGCCGATGCTGCGCTTTTTAAGAATGAAAACTGGGAGCTTAAAAACGTTACTTTACTGACGTTTTCCCCAACAAAAATAGATAAATCACAAGCCCAAAGTTTATCTTGGAATAGTACGTTAACTCCTGATAAATTAGGTATTGTAGCGATAAAACCTGAGGCACTTTCCATCCAAGGTCTAATCGGTTATGTTAAGTATTTGAACAACAGTGACCAAGATTCGGCGCGGTATGAGCTCGCCTTTTGGCGAAAGATAACGCAGCCTGTTTCCGTCGCCGTTATGCTGTTAATGGCTCTGTCATTCATCTTTGGACCGCTTCGCAG
This sequence comes from Glaciecola sp., assembly GCA_047637355.1. Taxonomy (GTDB): domain Bacteria; phylum Pseudomonadota; class Gammaproteobacteria; order Enterobacterales; family Alteromonadaceae; genus Glaciecola. The sequence continues at coordinate 23,036 of JBLIKA010000045.1, forward strand.
CGTAACGATGGGTGCGAGAACGATTATGGGTGTAATGGTTGGATTTTTCTTCTTTATTGCAAATCAAGTTTTTGGCCAAGTTAGCCTCGTATTTCAATTACCCGCTTTTATAGGAGCCTTGCTTCCTAGCCTTGTTTTTGCGGGTATTGCAATGATCTTATTAAGACGCCAATAAAATAGGTGTTACCAATTTTTATGATCGTTTGCTTCTATAGAAAGATACAGCACTTCAGTTTGCGCAACTCTATCTTGTAATGACTGCCTGTTCTTAACATCCAACAGTACCAAGAGCGTTCCTAAGCCTAAAAAAGACATAACTAACCTAAGAAAAAGTCGAGCGTAGCTGATATTTCCCTCATCCTTTAAATTATAGATTTTAAGCCGCCAAGCACGCATTCCCAGCGTTTGACCACCATGCTTCCAGAACCATAGAAAGAAGCCCATAATCCAAAGCGCTACCCAAGCGTTGGCAATTAACTGAAGTGTGTCAGAAGATTGAAAGTAATCCATGTAATTTTCAAAACCGCCATTCTCAAGCAATTCAGTTTGAAACAGAATAAGCACCACGACTTGGAAAATTAACCCCGATAACATGCCCACTGCAGTAGCAACTAATGCATCGTATATCATAGCGGCTAAACGTCGAAAGAAACCAGCGCGTCGAAACGATTTATCGGTTTGTACTAAGTCTGGTTTTTTTTGTGGTGTGGATTTACTTTTTGCCAACGTTTACAGCCTCTAACAAATGGAAACAACAGTAACTTGTCTTCGCATGTTATCACTGTTTATACTTCCAACAACATCTACAAAGATGTTTTTATTGGCAAAATAGCTTATCTTTTATGCATAAGGCTAAAATAATACTTGATACATGATCTTAGATAGATATAATGCTCCTCCATTCGACGCAAGTCGTGTGTCACTCTGTGCCAGAGTGGCGAAATTGGTAGACGCAGCGGATTCAAAATCCGCCGGTAGTAATACTGTGCCGGTTCAAGTCCGGCCTCTGGTACCATCTCTTTGAGAGACTCAAAACCTATTGATTATCAATAGGTTTTTTTGTATCAGCGAGAGAATATCTTTGATCTCATTAGGTGTTGTCTTGGTGAGCCTCGTGTTGCTAAGTTTTTGAAATCGACATTATAGACTTATAACAGAGCATTATACTCGGTTCCTGGTGT
>JBLIKA010000046.1:0-24179 GCA_047637355.1 Glaciecola sp.
CTGGTGTGCGATATTTAGAGCATTGCATCACTTTTCTATTAGTCCCCATTGCTGCTCTTCTGTAGCAGCTTACTTCCTGAGTTTTTGCGCCATACTTCTCTATATATTCTTCCACCATTGGTGCTAAAGCAACAAGTTGTTCTTTGGACAGAGCACCACCCAGTTTGTCCCTAACTTCTCGCCAACTGCTCTCGTTAACTTCTGATGCGACATTTAACCAAACATATGCCTGTCCATAATCTTGCTCAACCCCCAAGCCTTCCATGTATAACAAGGCAAGTGTAAATTGAGACACCTTATTTCCAAGTTTAGATGCTTCATCAAGATGCTTGAAGGCTTCATCATAATCCTTGCTCTGAGCCGCTGAGTTGCCCAGTTCTGACGCTCTATTAAACGCTTCTACGTCAAAAGTACTTGCCGCATTAACGGTCATTGAACTGAGACTAAGCGTTATGCTTGCGATTATTAAATGTAGTTTTTTCACCTTGGATTTCCTTATTTTTTAGCCTAGTCGTATATAATGACATGTAATTATGTAACATAGGGTGTTTGAATGTAACAAACGATGTGGTCATCGGTTGTACGAGTTATACAGGCATATAGATTAATTCAGCTTAGTAAAGCATATCAATGTGACCCCATTTGCTGGTACACACAACCAGCATTAGGTTTGTCAAATGCGCACTAACCAAAGTGACTATTTGGATAGCCAATGCGAAATAAAATTCAGATTTAACTGATACTGGATATGAATATTATGGTTTGCGGTAAGAGTTCAAAAAGAGAAGTGCTGCACCCGGCGCGATTTAAATTTCCTTATCTGCGTCTCTTGTTGGCGCTCGGGTTGAAGTGATAACTCGCATCGGTTGTTTTCATAATGTTGGGTTGAGTGTTCTACTCCCAGCATTATCAGAACTTTCTTGGCTGCTGAATAGCTCCTGAGTTTATCGGTGACGGTCTCAAAATGGCAGTTCTCTGCCGTTACGGTTTTCTTGTATTTGGCATGGTGAGAGTGAAAAGGTGATACTCGTTCCAATAATATATGAGGTGAATTTATGGTTATTTAAAAGTTGATAATGAAACTACTTTTTCTCAATAGCTGACGTTCAATAACACTTTGCATAATTGGCGCTAACCGCTCTTGTTAGGGTTTGATTCATGCATTTGATATAAGCCTCATTTCCATCGCACACTGTCAATAAAACCTTTTAGTTCTATCGCTAACTTGTCCAAGTTACCATAGTGACTTAAGTCTAGAGAACCACTAGAGGCGGTTTTCAGAACCATTTTTGAAACTTTACCGTGCTTCATCTTGCAGTGTACCGCCGTAATCTTATCCCAAGGCAAGGTTGTCAACGTATCAAACTCAACCGATTTGAGACCCTCTTGCGTTATCTCAACAGTATGATTGTCTGCGTAATCGACGAACTTTCGAGCCCCCCAATAGTTTGACCCCGAAGCTATAATTCCGGTAAATCCAAAAATAATGAAGAATTTTGTAATGTCAAAGTCCTCCGCGGCCTGAGGCAGAGAGAAAATAGCAGCCAGAGCCACCACGTATAACAAGACAAAAAACGGACCCCGCTTCTTCTTAGATATTACTTTTGGGCTAATTGTATTCACGGAAACCTCAAGGTTTATAACGATAATAGCTTGAAGAGGATTTGATGCTGCGGTAACGATTACAGCTCCAAAGAGCTTTAAACATTCGCGCCTAACTATTCCCATTAGGTAAAGTCCTTTTAGGGCATTTCTAACTATAAATTTGTTGGCAACATTAACAAAAAATTTGAATCCAAAGCCTCGCGATTCCGTGGCTTTGGATTCAATGCCGATCAGTTAACGAATTTTGGATTTTGTTAGTTCGCTTTGTGCTTTACACTGCCATCTACCAGTGATAAACATCAACCGCTGGCAGTTTGAAGAGTTCAACACTGGGTTCTTCTTCTCGTACATCTTTGGCTTCTAGGACAGTAGTTATGAAATTGGATACAGTCGTTTCATGATAAAGGGGAACACCTTTTAAAAAACCATATAGCCGGTCTGCATACGCGAACTTATTGCTCTTATAAGATGCAGGGTTTCTCACCAAATTTTCACTTACCCAATAGTTTTCAACCCAACCCGACTCTCTCGTTGCGGTGACTTTGACCGTGTCGTATCCCAAGATATTTCTTTTCTGCTGTGTTCTTTCAATCTGTGCAAACCCAAGTTCAGAAAAGCCCGTTGGCTCAGCAGTATCGGTTACAAAGAATTTAAGTACACCCGTCTTAAAGAATGTATATTCCTCGTTGCTATCGGCAAAATACCAAACCCTATCGGACAGCGCTGCATTTCTATAAATATGCAGCCAATCACCATTTGCATTAAAGCAAACCGTCCGCTCATCACCGTGAGTCTTTTGGTATTCTGTTGCTACAAATTCAGCTTTTTCTCTTTGCTCAACATCGTCTGTCGGTAAAGCTAAGTACTTAACACTATAATCGACACATCCTACAAACACACCCGCATCTAAGTCACTTGAAAGCTGAGAAGGTTCTTTCTTGGTTTGCTTATGCTGTGAAAGGTAAGTTTGCTGAGAGAAAGCGGAGGCTGAACCGAGACTGATTGCCAGCACAGGTAGCCATTTGATGTGCTTTTTCACTTTAATCCCTTAAACAAATTCCAATAAAATCTTCTGTGCACCCTAGCAAAAATATCAACGTAGTCAAGCAATAAAACCCCGCGAGGGCTAGGCTTTAGATTCAAACTAATGACGAGGATATGCAAATAATCAATCCTATCAAGAAGTGAAAACTCGTAACGATTTGTATTTATCACTGCCGGCATACAATGGCTCGCCAACGTATAAAGTGTACATATCCTTATTTAGTACAAATAAATAAATCCACTGGTAGCCTATCAGGAACAATACTGCAGCCCAAATCCAGTCTTCTGACATAGGCCCTTCAGCAACATACACGCCTCCTAAAACAAATAATAAGAAAGAAATAACAATTAGTGCTAGCGCCTTCAATTTATTTACCTTTCTCATCACACCTAAATCCAATCAAAATTAAAGATTGGAACTTCCAAACTATAACTATTATTACCAATTTAGAATGTCGCTGATCAAGTGGTTGTCGGTTTTAAATAAAGTTTGTGGAGGGCCGAAAGGTCGTTTTTTATTGAAAACATTTGACTGAATTCAGCATTAATAATTTGTATGTTAATTTGAAATGATTGAATAGTAAGGCTAACGGAATACTGCTTTAGGGGTATCCAATTTCTATAGACGATATTTGTCTATCAGACTGGGGGAAGATCAGATTACCAAATGAATATAGCACGATCCCATTAATTCCCTGTTGGCTTACCCGATTATCTACTCATACCAACCAAAAACATAATTGTAAGTACATAGAATGCTATAAGAAAATATTGCTAAGTATGTTCCCCACTTAACAAATGAAGCTGTATTAAGCGACCACAGATATCTATTTACAGCTATTGCGAACAATAACGGAAAAACAATAATTTGCAACAATATTGCTATAAAGAAACCTGCGGATAGATGAATGAATTTAGGATTAAATCCAAACCATTCGAGTATTAAATCTATAACCTGAGTACTTGTGTTGTAGAAATAAGAAAACACAAAAGAAAATAATATGTACAAAATAATCAGTAATATTGGCCAAGACACCACTTTATTCATATATGCTAACTCACTCTTTTTTATGTTTAATTCTGATGCCTAACTTACCCATTTCCATTTGACGGTCGAATTACTACTTTCCCTTCCAGTCGTGATTTGGCGTTTTACATCACGTTGAAAAGCAATTATACCATCTTTTTCAAGTCGAGCTCCCCCTTCGGACAAAGCCGACATGACCAAATTTTCTGCTCCCTCGCTACAGCACTTCAAACAATAGAAAAGTATATACAGACCAAGTGCCCTAAATGAATATACTGCGCCGTACGCCAATGCGCTTCGATTGAAGTAGCCATAAAGTGTTCCAAAAAACGCCATAAGTAAACTAGTGATCAATCCAATTTTATGTGTCTTTGCAATATTTATTTTTTTAATAATAGCTTCAATTTTGACATTCAAATGTGCACTGCTAAATAGAGTAGCTTATATCTGATGAAATATTGATTTAGCATGTTACTCCTAAAGACATGTAACCAAATAAGACATCATGAGTCATTTCATTTCTACCCCTGATAGATAACTCTTTATATAAGGAGATTTGTGCCACATCCCAGCAAACCCGTCCTTATATTTATGTTAGCTGCCATTTTTTGACACTGCTTTTTGCTTGGTTCCGGTTGTTCCGAACCATATAAAAACGGCGAAAATTACAAAGCGCTTTATGAGGCTGATGTAAAAGCTACGTGGATTTCCCTCTAAAGGGTGCGTATTCTCGCTATGAGCAACAAATAATCAGTCACGCCGCGTGGTTTTATCACACTCATTTTTGACCGTTTCATAAGTAAAAAAAACAAGAGTTGTTGTATACAAACGAGTTACAATTTATTTTACTATAAATATTTTTAATTAAGTTTAAGTAACATGAAGTCCAATAACAGTTTGTTAATGCTAGTTGCCATTTTAATGGCTCTTTTCAGCCCTATCGCTTTTGCATCTGACATCAGAATGTATTGGCATCTATACTTATTCGGCATCGCGCTTATTTCAACATTGATTGCGCTACTCATTACCTATCGAAAAAAAAATATAGAAAGCACCGGAATAAGAATAATGATTTGGGGGATATATTTTTGGGTTGTCACATTTATCCAACTAATTCTACTTTCTTTATTGTATGTACAGGCTTGAGAGTGATGTCGGCCGGCACTGTCAAGTTGACGAGCGGACTCATAAGCATGCAATAATCTGAAAATGAAAATACTAATATTTATGCCAGATATCGCTATCCACCTCGAATAATAAGTCACGCTGTGTGGCTTTATCACTGATTTGTACTGAGCTTGTGTGACATCGAAGAATTGCTGGCAGCAAGAGGCATTGCGGTCAGTTACGAAACTGTCAGAAATTGGTGTGATAAATTCGGGCAAAGGTATTGTAGTCAAATCAGGAAGAGCCGAGGGCAATGGTGTCTTGCATTACCTTTGGCGGGCTGTCGATTAGGATGGTGATGAAAGCCATATTCTCGATCAGAAACGTAAAGATAAAAATGCAGCTAAGCTTTTTTTCAAAAAGCTATTAAAAGGCCAGCAAGCCCCACCAATCAAGATAGTCACCGATAAATTACGCAGTTATTCAGCAGCCAAGAAAGAACTGATGCCGTGTGTAGAACACTCAGCCCAGCATTACGAAATCAACAGATGCGAGTTGTACCATCAACCTGGTCGACAACAGGAGAGGCAGATGAGGAAATTTAAAACACAAGGCCAGGCTCAACCTTTTCTCTCCGGTCATGTCGTGGTTAATAATCTATTTCGGCTTGGTCGCCATTCCATGAAAGCGAGTCATTATAGAATTTTCCGTGACTGAGCGTTCGTTGAATTGAGTAGGGCGAGTTGTGTCCAAAATTTGGCATAGGCAGTTAAATCGTGGTTCTGCTCATCCGAATTCGGTAACTTGACAGTACCGTTTTGGATCATGGTATCGTGCCTGCATATATAGAAGCCCAGTGCATCAAACTAGATTTGTCTATAAACGAACCTACCATTATTAGCGGTGGGAATGCCATAGCTATCATATAGGGTTGTTAAGAGTGTCGTTGAACTCTGATTTGGAACTAAGTAATTAATGTTTGGTACTGACTCATTAATTATAAACCCGCTTTTATGAGTATATTTATATTCGAAACTCAAGTGTATTTCGACAAAGCATAGTCACTTTACCTCTAATTAGACGGCTTTTGGTAGTTTATAGTCGTTCAAATGTGTATGAGAGGTTCGCATGATCTACTGCAGTTTTTTGAGTGACACACCAATTTTTATAAATGTAAATAAATTGTAAATTTAACTCGCAAATAGATTTTTATTGTCTATAGTTATTGTTCATAAAACAAACAAAAGAGTAACAAAAAATGAACAACCCACTACGCGCATCTGCATTCGTTGAAGCATGGCTAGATGTTCTAAAAAAAACAATGAAAAAACCTGCACTCAGCGCCTTCTTGCTGACTTTGTTCTGCATGCTCGGCACTTCAGTGGCCAGTGCGGCCCCGCCACCTAAATATTTTATCGATGAAGCTAAGCTTCCCTTCGAAGCTACGCTCGGTGCAAGAGCCTATTGGGGCATCCATGCTCGTGCCGGCTATCGTATTGAGGTACCTACTAACTGGAATGGTGACTTGGTTATGTGGGCTCACGGGTTTCGGGGGACCGGCCTAGAGCTTTCCGTTGACAATCATCCGCTGCGTGAGCTCCTTATTTCCCAAGGCTATGCTTGGGCCGCATCGAGCTATGACCGCAACGACTATGACATTACCAGTGGTGTGCAGAGCACACATGCATTGCTCAAACGCTTTGACGGTGTGGTTTCAAAACCTAATAAGGTCTATATGACGGGCGCTTCTATGGGTGGACACATCACCGCTGTGGCAATTGAACAATATCCTAATAGCTTCGATGGCGCATTGCCCGTATGTGGAGCTATTGGAGATTATGCCTTATTTGATTATTTTCTCGATTTTAACCTAGCAGCGCAGCAACTTGGTACCGGCAATTCTAAGTTCCCGGTAGTAGATGCAGAATATATAGGCGTAACAGTTCCGGAAATAAAGGCGGGGCTAGAGGCTGCTCCAGGTGCATGGCCAATCGTTCTTAATGCACAAGGCCAAAAACACAAAGACTTGGTAGAGCAACGTTCAGGCGGTGAGCGACCCAACTTTGACGAGGCGTTTGCGTTTTGGAATAGCATTCCAAGCGCAACAGGTGGCGGTAATTTCTTGTTTGAACTTGGGCTTGGAGACGGCAGTTTGCCACGCGCCCCTGGTTCTGCTACCCAGAATGTGGATACCATCTATCAGTTCGATAGTGACCCTAGCCTAACGCCGGCTGAGCAGGATTTGAATGACAACATAGCGCGCGTAACTGCAGACTCACAAACCCGCAGGTCCAATGGCCTTGCCCAGGTACCGCGAATTTCTGGCGATATCGCTATTCCCGTTTTAACCCTACATAACCTTGGTGACCTTTTTGTACCTGTACTCAATGAAGTTGTCTATGCTAAGAATGTGCAGGCACAGGGTAAAAGCAACTTACTGGTGCAACGAGCAATACGTGGTGTTTTACATTGTGACTTCACCGCTGCAGAGTTTTCACGTGCTTTTATTGACTTGGTGCAGTGGGTAGAATTAGGCGATAAACCTGAAGGGGATAATTTCCTCGATCCTTTGGCCATCGCAGACCAAGATTTCGGATGTGCCTTTACTGAGGGCCCTCACCTTCTGGGTACCGCTTGTCCTTAACACGCGAGCATTGCGGGTTAGGTTACCGAAATGTGGTCAACCCGCAAGTTTATCTGAACTTTGTTTGTTTCGAGTGCATTAGCAACAACTAAAATATCAATGTTTTTTAATCCGTCTAATGTAAAAGCTTTTCTATTGGGTTTGACAGCATAACCATCGCTAACTAGAACCTGTTGAACGGCTTTGTAACGCCCACTAGCATTATGAAAGTTGTTATTTATCTCATCGATTAATACTTTTAGCCTATCGACGCTTGAAAAAGTCAGCTGAACGTTTCCGAAGACTAGTAACCACTATTACTTTTAGCAACGCTGCGCTGATCGATTGAACTCACAGCTCGCTAAAGCCGGATAGCACCGGCAATAGGAGCTTTGGCCAAGTGAGGAGACATAACGATTCTGATTAATTAAACTTCATATCCAAACCTAAGAAGAAAAATCGACCTCTTGGTCCTACCGGATAGGCAAAGTTAGTCAAGAAAGGTTGCTCGTCAGTTAGGTTATTTATACCACCATATACTGTGAAAACGTCATCAATTTTATAGCTTGCGTTTATATCATGTAACCACATTGCATCCATTTGTACTGATGGATCATAATCGCCGCGTTCAAACTCTTCTATTTCAACAAAGCCTAGCAACTGCTCGCCAATATACTGGTTTTGTAAGCCAATGCTCAAAACATCGTTTGACCAATTAAAGGCTAGATTACCCGCATATTCAGGACGCTGAATTTCACCTAGTTCAGGATTCACTTCAGATAAATCGTTCGGATTTGTAAACTGGTCTAGTTCGTTTACTTTAGAGCCAGCCAAGGTACTTCTTAGATTACCGTCGAATACATCATGCTCGTAGCCAATGGTGAAATCGACACCAGAGGTTTCTAATTTGGCGAAGTTAATATCAGTAGTTCTTAGGAAATCTAACCCGCCAAACTGCGGTGACGCGGCATTAGTGTTTCGTGTAAACAAACTACAGAAGTTATCGTTCAACTGCGCTCCAGTATAACAACCGTTCACAATGTCATCTGCTGATACCGCTGAAATAGCTTGATCAATTGAAATCGACCAATAATCCACAGTGACAGTTAACCCTTCAATTACGCTAGAATCGTAAACAAATCCAATAGTCGTTGTGTCAGCTTCTTCTTCCAGTAGGTTTGGGTTACCACCTGTAACACCGCCAAATGAAGCTGATAGTGGATCAGTGTAGACATAGTCACCTTCTGTATCAAAAGGGTTTAATCCAAAAGTCTCAAATTCAGCTACACAGTTAGCCTGAATTTGTGCTGCGGCTGCGGCATCATTTCCAGCTATACCTTGAATAACGCTCGCATTACACGTGTCAGTAGGGCGGAAGGTTGTGCCAGTCTCCGGCGCAAACAACTCACTAATATTTGGAGCACGTACCGCTTTTGATAACGAATAACGAATACGCAAATCAGAGAAAGGCGAATACATAAGATTGGTGCGCCACGTAAACGTTTCACCCACGGTGGAATAATCCGAGTAGCGCGCTGCTACATCTAAGGTTAATTCTTCAACAAACGCTTTACCCTCTATTAAAGGAATACTAGTTTCAACAAAGGCTTCCCATACATCGTATTCACCGCCCTGATTGCGACTGCGTAATGCAGGTCTAAATACAATTGAATTGTTGCTAGAATAATCTGCAATGTTCGTGCCCTCGGCAAATTGAGAGCCGGCCGGAATGAAACCTTGGCGGAAATCATCAATGGTAGAGTCCGATGACTCTTCGCGATATTCAGTACCGACTGCCCAATATATAGGTCCATAAGGCATTTCAAACCAATTTGAACTATCACCCGCTAAATTTGCAGCAAATACAAGTTGATCAATTTCTACCTTCGTAAAACTATCCTCTGTTATCCAATCTACTGCAGCTTGGTCTATACCAGGTCGTCCGTTCCATATATTCAGTGGCACACAAGAGCCGTCACCAGGAGTGAAGGTAAAGTAACCTGGATCATATGAAGGAATATTAAAGGGTGTGGATATCTGAGGCGCTGCAGCGTCAACATTAACGCGACAATCAGCTAAACCATTATTAGACACTGCATCAATTGCTGAGAAAAATCTATCTACAATCACAAGGTCTTCTGTACCTCTTGCTTCACGAGTGAACTTCCCGTAATTGACGTATACTTCATAATCATATTCTTCAGCTAACGTACCTTCAAAGCCAGCGACTATTCGAACGGTCTCACGTTCTTGTTCTAGTCTGCCAGAACCGATACCTATTGGGTCGGCGGTGATAGCGACACCACCCGTTGCATTTGCAATGGGTTGAATGAACGCGGGTAGGTAAGGGTTGTCAGGAGCACCAAATAACAAATCCCAGAACGCAGTAGGTTGAGATTCGTTTTCAGTAGTTTGTAACACGTACTTAGCTTCAGCAAACGCACGTACATTGTCGCTGATATCATAATTAAACAAGAAGTTAACGGCAATTTTGTCGTTTGGTGTAATTATGTAACCTCTTTGCTGTTGTAAGGTATTGTATGAATCTCCACCGAAACCTTCAAAGTTACCAGAGACTAGGCCATCGTTAATAGGTCGATATGAACCATCTTCATTCACATTCCAGCAGCCACCTAGCACGCCAAAGGACGCCGCGCCAAATACGGAATTATAACCTGAAAAAGAATCTAGACAGTCTGGTGTACCATTGCCGTCTAAATCAATTGGCGTATTGGGATCAAATCCATCAAAGGTGTAAGGATTACCGGGAATAATATAACCATAACCAGACGTAAACGGAAAAGTTCTATAAGGCAATACTGCGCGTGGAGCGGCTGTTGAGGCTTGATTAAATAGTGCCATTTCAGCGTCGGTCAAATTAGGAGCCGAACCAAACTCACTTGTATAATTGCTGATAAAAGCAGCCATTGAAGGAATAGACAAACCGAAAGGAAACAGTCCGGTGTTAGCAAAGTTATAGTATTGGCTTAAGTTAGGCGTACTCGCGCCCAAGTCACCTTGTTGGAAACGCAAAGCAGGGTTGGTCCAATCCCTTGCAGAACCCCGTATGAGTCCGTCTTTTCTCTCACTAACGCGCAAGCCTTTGTCGTCTTGGTATTCAACAGAAACAGCAAAGTTTCCCCTGTCGTTATCGAAGTTCGTACCCCAAACGCTTGAAATACTCAATTGTTCAGCATCGTTCTCGCCAGAACGACCGGTTTGAATATCTACTTTAAAGCCCTCAAAGTCGTCTCGCAAATTAAAATTTACAACGCCGGTTACTGCGTCAGCGCCGTAAACAGCTGAAGCCCCGCCAGTTAGGACATCTACGCTTTCAATCAGCGCCATTGGAATTGAACCAACATCGACTGCTGCACTGCCTCCAACACCGCCTACATGGCGACGACCATTCACGATAGTCAGTGTTCTTGAACTACCAAGACCACGTAAGTTAAGAATGTTAGCTCCGTCAGCAAAGCCCGAATCTATTGAGCTTTCTGCTGTCGTTGATGAAAATAATGCTGGAATATCATTTATGACATCGGTAATGGAAAATTCACCCGAAACTTGAATTTCTTGAGCCGAAATACTCTGTATAGGAGAAGGCGCAGCTAAGTTCGGATCACGTGCTATACGCGAACCAGTCACCTGAATTTTCTCAATAACTGTTTCATTGGCGGCCTCATCGGCGCTCTCTTGCGTATTTGCCCCTAATGAATAGGTTACTGCGAGCGCTAATGTAGAATATTTAAAAAATGTATGTTTGTTGTGCATTTATAACCCCTATTTACTTCGCACTCAGGTAAAATCTATTTCGTCATTTGAATATGTTGTTCGAAATAAAAAGCTCAAACTATGTCAAAACTGGCTCTAGAAAGTGCACAGGGTACACTTTCTACAACAAAAGAAAGCAAATTTTATTCCTAGTTACGAGTTTACTGACAAAATATAAATCGTTGAATTAACTGGATTTTAATTTTAATGCATTCACTCACTACATTAGGTAAGGCAATAATCGGACTAATTTGATGCAAAATATTTTTTTCGCCCTATTTAGGTGCAAAAACCCATTTTTATGATCACTAAGCAAAAATCGTTATTTTCTATTTTTGATAGGTGTTTTTTAATAAAGGAAAAAAGCGGGACGAATAGAGTGTCAGATTAAAAACACCAAGGTCTTTGTTTTTTACAGCCGTGACATTACAACAAAAACATCTTTTTTCTTTGATAAGGTATCCTCAAAAAATAAGCGTGCTGTAAACACGCTTTTTTAATTAAATCAATTGTGACTATTCTTCTTCAGACACCGCTTTGTATTCAGGTCCGAGCTGCAGGTCAAACAAACTATCGTCAATATGTTCATTGAAAAATACCTGTCCATCCAGTTCAAAGGCTGATTGACCATTTACTTCTTCAGATCTGACCTTAATAGAAACTGGTATCTCGCTTCGTTCGTCAACCCACATCGTGACCGTTATTCCCGCTTCCGTAAATTGATAGCCAATGGCAGCGATGCCGTTTACTTCATTTGGCTCTAGTATGCTTACGTCCCCTTTATAGTTTTTTACAACGTCTAACCACAACAGCGGGTTTTCTGCTGGCTTATCGTTTAATCTGTCGACAGAAAAGCTAAATGGCATCGCTGTTTTGTTCATAGGCATGAGTATTACGCCCTGACCTTTTTCAGTGTCAAGAATATTCACTACCAAGGCTTCAGCATCTCCATCACCCGCTTGACCTATCAAAGGCGTATTTTCTATCCTCAGCTTGTTAGGAGCCTGGTAATAGACATCAAGACGCATGATAGCCTGTCCATTGGAAGACATCTGGGCCTGATAGATCATGCTATCAATCTGCCGCAGATTCGCCACGACCGTCGCAAAAGCAGGTGACTGAGCAGCACTGCCCAAATACAGGCTAACGGAAACAACGCTTGCAACCGTAATGGATGCAAAAGCACCTATCGCTAGCTGGGTCTTTTTAAAAGGGCTACCCGACGGTGAGATCGTAGAGCGCATCTTATCAATCCAACCCTTCTTTTCTTTGTTTGCCGATGCGTTTACTTGTGGCTCTGCGTAACTGTTGATACTGTGTAATAAGCGAGATTGCGCAATATGCTCCTGCTCTGAAGCGCTTTTTCTGTTTTTGAGTGTCTCGACAAAGGATGTTAATTTTTCGTCAAGTTCTTTATTAGACGGCATATGAATCTCCTAATGATTGTGAATGTCCTACTCTCGACAGCAGTTCTTGTTGACAGCGATGAAGGCGCACACCTACCAAGCTTTGGCTAATGTCAAATACCTTGGCTATTTCTTGATAGGAGTAACCTTCAACAAAACGCATACAAAATATTTCAGCATCTTGAGCTTTTACATATTTCAAAGCGTCTGCAAAAGCCGCCATATCACGCGATGTCATCAGCTGTTGGCTGGGCTGAGCGGCAGATGGAGAGATTAATTCACTATTTGTTTCGAGTGCATCCTCCCCCTGCCGCTTTTGCTTTCGGAGAAGATCAATTGCCGTACTTATCGACATAGACCTTAAGTAAGCCCCCCAATTATCTACCTGTGCCAGTCCATCCTCAGACTTATTGAACAGTTTTAAAAATACCTCTTGCGTGATGTCCTCAGCTTGATGCACATCGGACAACAAGCGAAAGGCGCTTTGAAAAACTTGGCGCCCGTGTTGATTGGCGAGTTCAGCTATCCGCTGCTTTTTGCTAGCGCTCAATTTTTACCTCCTCAGTTGCTTATATCATTGCTCATGTATTAGTCTGACGACGCCAGTTGCCAAAATATTACAATATTTATTGCGTTTTTATTAGGTTAGGGCGTTTTATTCAATATCGACTTAATCTGGCCGCAGATAATTAGTGTGTTAAATTATCTACTTCATGGAAAAAACACCTAATACTCCCAAGAGCATCCAAGTGTCGCAAAAAGAAACGCAGTTAACTTTGAATGTTGGGTTTTACGATATTTTAGCGGCCTAGTCATTTTGTGTACGCGCTTAGAGTTGAACTTCCCTTGTCGGAACTAAGCCCAAAGCAACAGTCAAAAACTTTGTAGAGACGAAAGGGTGGGCAACAGATATGAGATACAATCTAATTATTTACCGCGCCAGTAAACTAGTTCGAGTTTTGAGAGAAACTAAATTTTTTTATGAAAAATAAACGGATAGCAGAAAATTAAAACAACGTGTTAAGTTTAGTTAAAAGGTCAATTCGTGTAGAAGTAGGGCTTTTATCACGCGTAATAATTTGTCAAAAAGACCCATAAACTGCAAAACTTACTCTACCTTTACCCTCTGCCACACTAATTAAATCAACCTGCAGGCTCGAGACTGAGCTAAAAAAGGTTCTATTCCCTCTCTCTGCGCCAAACTGTTATGAAGCTGAGAACTGACTGTTGGTTCCCAGCCGTATACTTAGAAACGCTTCTCAACAGTTGAAATTTACTTCCCATTAGTGCTAATCCCGGTAACTTGACAGTACCGGTAAAAGCCGCAATGAACATATCAAGCAGGCTCACTTGAATTGTAAAGTCTGCGCCTGTTGCCTGTATCTGGAATAGCGTTTATTTGCCTTTTAATCCGCCGTTAAATTGCTTTGTTGCATAAGCTCTAAATAGTCGATAAGCTCGTTTTTCGTTCAATATTCAAGTCTTTATTATTCACCTGTACTAGGAACTAAAATGAATCACATTTACCCTATCATTTTTTTATTAATGTCCGTCACCTTTTTATTGCCAGCATCCGCAAACGCTGTAAGCGAAAATGATGTCAAGTCAGTATTGGTGACCGGCGCAAGCACAGGCATTGGTCGTAATCTGGCTGAAACTTTGGCGCGTAATGGCCATCACGTATACGCTGGTGCGAGAAAGGAAAAAGACATTACTGCACTTAATGCCATCGACAATATTACTGCAGTCAGACTAGATGTTACTAAACAAGACGACATTGACGCCGTCGTTGCCCTAATCCAAAAAAGGGGCACAGGGCTTCATGCACTTGTTAACAACGCCGGCATTGGCGGTGGCGGTATTGTTGCCGAGACACCCATTGAGGAGCAGACTATTGTTTACCAAGTTAATGTAGAGGGTGTTTATCGCGTTACTAAAGCATTTATACCGATGATTGTTGAATCAAAAGGCCGCATTAGCACAACCGGTTCAATAGCGGGCACCATCACAAGAACTGGACTAAGCGCTTACAGTGGAAGCAAACATTGGATTGAAGCATTTACTGATTCGCTGGCGCAAGAAATGGAGCCACAAGGCGTTTTAGTTAGCGTAATTGAGCCGGGCAATTATCAATCATATATTCGTCGCAGTAGTGTGCTGCGTGCGTTTGCAAAAGTACAAGCGATGGGCGGTGAAATTACCGAAGAAATGCAAAAGATGTATGACGATACTGCAGCTCGTGAACTGTCATACAAGCAGCCTGATGAAGTTTCAGCTGCCTTTATGCATGCTTTGTTTGATGACAAGCCACTGCGCCGCTATGTCGTAACGCCTAATAAACAGGAGCAGGCATTTACGATTGGAACAAAAGTACAACAGTTGGTAGAGCTTAATCAATGGGGACCTCATAGTTATTCTCGAGACCAACTTGTCGAGATGCTAGATAAAGCAATTGCCGATAAAACGAAATAAAATCTACAGGTCAACCCAAAGCACGTTAGACTCTAGAAGCTAATCGCTAGAGTTTACTGTTGCGTCAGTTCTCTGCTAGCTAGAAACAGGAATTTGATTCATCCGATCTTGGTGACTCAACAGTGCTATTAAGCGCCATAGAAATGCATGTTAAATTTCTAGTTTGTATTTTAATTTAGCCTAGCGTCGATTGCATTAAACTCGGTTGGCTATGCTTAAAATTGAAAATGCAGACCCAAGTTCAGTCTATAACTGGGGCTTTTTTATCTTTCCCTCTTGCCAATTCCTCAACCTCACTGAGAAAAGTAGATTTATTGCCTGTCATCTCCCAAGTTCCCAACGTGATAGGAACACCGCCGATGCTATTTAGTGGATCAAAGAATGATTTCAGAACGAAAGTTCGGCCCTGCTCTTCATCAAGTTCGGCTTTTTGCGCTATCGCACTATCTAGTAAAGCTTTGCCCGTAACATAACTGGTCCCATAACCAATTTGACGTAAATACAGATGTTGCTCAAAGATGAGTAAATCAGGTTCTGTCTTCATCCATCCTCTGGGCGTATAATTCATATGAATTTCACCTGCTTCTTCCTATACTCATGCTTCTGCAATGGTCAGAACTTGAAATCTTTCTACAAATGGCATTATTGGTGAGAATAAGTTGTACAAGCATTTAAACATAGCAAAAAATGGCTGATAAGTAAGTGACCCGGCTCTATAAGTTGTATAATTAAAGGCGTGTAGTGAATTATGTTTTTTAAAGACGGAAAAACCCCAGAACCCCCAATTTGATTATTAAGGGTCAAAGCATTGCAAGTTGAATAGAAGCATCCTCAAACTTGCTCAAAACTTTGCTTGAGGAATACCTCTAGGATTTAAGTTAGTTTGGAGCCCTTAACTAGCATTGTATGAAACTAGTCGTGCTTGCTTACTAACTTTGTATGTTGAGAAGCCTATTTTAGTGTCTAACGACTTGCGATCATTATTACTGTGGGTTTCTCATTAACCTTCGCGGTTATATCTTTAATCGTTATGCTAGTTCTCATTTTTTTGTACTTTCTAGGTGTATATCGGTCAAGATAATCTACGGTATCATTGGCTTGGTATTCATACGCGAAATTAGCAATAATTACATCATTGCAAAGTACCGTCTTCGCAACAGTCCTCCCAATATCGCGCATCCCATAGTTGTGCGATATTAACCTTCTCAGTTTTTTCATGTCATTCGTTACTGCAGCAACACACAATTTAGTTTCTTTGGAGCTATCCATTGCTACAAATTCGTACTCGGTCGCATAAGTACTGATTGAATAAAAAAGTAATATTGGTACTAATGTAAATAACTTAAGATGTTTCATTATAATCACCCTCTCAAAACGGTTGATATTATCAAGTAATTGGAAACTCGCGAGCCAATACTCTTCGTTGCGTCAATTACTGCAGGCGTTCCGGGGGAAGTCGATCCGTAGTTATCCAAATCTTTCGATAGACAGCTCTACTTTACTTTGCCTTATTAAGTCTAGTTGTGAGAGTCCAATAAAACAATCAAGAACCTAGACCTAATGAAGCTTATAAAATGTGTTTTTATTCGTTCGAAGTATAGTTAGAATAAGCGACATCACTGCTCTATTCAAAAGACATTGATTTTGTTGAGTTTCGGGCGTGCACGTTGGCTTTCGGTATAGGTAGTTGTTGGATGAAATGACATTGAGGTTCTAGGGATTTTCCGTCTTAAAAAGACATAATCGTCTACACTGCTCGCCATTAATACTCTGCATAGGTGGGTCACTTTCGAATTCATACCTAATTTTCAGTTATAGGTCTAGTTAATTCCTGTAAATCCGATAATTTGCGGTTGCTGGCAAACTGATAAGTGCCGCTCAGATTAATAATCTGCCATGCGGCGGCTGATACCTGTCGAGTTATTGCTGCTTTTCCTCGATAATTAATATAGGTGGAGAATAAAGATTTGATACTTCTACAATGGTCAGAACTTGAAGTCTTTCTACAAATGGCATTATTGGTGAGAATAAGTTGTACAAGCATCTAAACATAGCAAAAAAATGGCTGGTAAGTAATACTTAACTCATGGCTGTGAATTGCTTTTTAGCGCTTATGTAGTGCTTCGCCCGCTTATACGTGCCAGCAGCAAAGAAAAACTCCAAAGACCTGTTTTTATAAACGGCATTGAAAACCACAGTAAACTACGAATAAGAAACAAAGCAGGCAACAGCAATAAGATCCAACCTAAAAACTGCACCACAAATGCAGGTAAGCCAATTATGCCTGCGACCTCAGCCAGAAAGTCGTTAATTAAACTAGGATGCGTAAAAACAAGATAAGCCCCACCTAACAATAGCGGCCATTTAGCATAGCGAGCACCATTGAACACTATACGCCCTCCACTAATCACTCTAGCGGTTAGTGCTGCAGAGCGAGTACCACTGCTTGCCGTTTGGGTAGTCACCGCAACATTGCGGCCAACGCGTAATACCTTTGCCGCACTAGCGAACACCAACACGTCTAAGCTTGCCCAGCCTATATCACTAGCCTCAATTTGTTCGTCCATTTTATAGCGTGTTTCTAGTTGGCGAATACCACTGCTAAAGAACTGGGTAAGCCCTTCCATAACCCGTTCAGTTACAATCCATTCAACCTGACCTCCAGGATTTACGACAAACTGGCCAATAAAATCGTGACCCTCTGCACGGATATATTGAATAGCATGCCACCCGCGGTCTTTTGGTGTGAGTGATTCCGCTAATTTAGGTGCTTGTTCGCTGGTTGGGGAATCGTTTTCACTATTAACAAACCACGATCTAATTGACTCGTAATGTTTACCCGCCTTGCTCATCCATTCAATTGAATCGATAGGATTAAGGACGAAATAATGAATGGCGGGTAAAACTGATTCACCATATTCCCGAAGAATTTCTTGAAATTCAGAACTTGATCCGTAAATGGGAAGTATTTCACGCGCCATAGCTGGGTAGCGCAACATAGCGGCTTTGGTTTTTAGCACTAACAAAGGATCATTCGCTAGATCTGCTAATACTGCTTGAAGCTCAATAGATTCATTTTCAATACCCGGAAACTCGCTTAACCTTTCGATTGCGTGGATGCGAATGAGCTTTTGTTCGAGAGGGACTGCATTGCTGGTAAGGCTTATAACGATAGCGAGAAGCGCTGCTAGTGCAAATATTATAAATCGTGATTTCATTATTTGCTCCTTAAGCGTCAAAAGACAATACCAAAAGTCGAACCTGCTTTATCGTCGCGTGCATTCAATCTTGTTTTGCAATGACCAATTCTATATTTTTACTTTCACCTGCGAACCACTTTTGCACAAATTTGCTCCCGATGACTGGAGGCATTCGATTATCAGGGCCTTCTTTAATAGGCCAATGCAAATAATCACAATACCCGTGCTTGGTTCGATGTCGCTAAAGGATATGGGCATAGCCACGAAAATTAAGCACAAGGTGGAGTATAAGACAAATAAAGCGCATAGAATACTCTTAACGATGGCGCTTATATTGTTCACTTTGTTGTAACGCCAGCACATGCGTTCGTCCTTGAATGCAATGTATTCAAGTGTGACAAAAAGCAACGCATTAAACGATCACCTGAATGAAAGGTATTGCCGGTATTACCATTCAGCTGTCTAAGACAAGTTCTGGCATTAAGGGGGCGTTGCGGTTTGCTTGTCTTTGACATCATTCGATTTAAAAGGTGATACACGTTTCAATGATATATGAGAAACCGAGCAATTCTAAAGCCTCAACACCCGATTAAGTGGTAAAAATCACCCTTGTTTTTATCCGACTTAAATCGTTTGTTCGCTACCCTCTCACTGAATTTCAACATCAGCTAATCTTAATATAGTGTTGAGACCAGAAAACTCTAATTTAGAAAGAGTAAAGAGTGATAGTAAGTGTGCATAGTTGCTGGATCCCAGTGTGGTTGGAACTGAACTATGGCAGCGAATCTAGTTGTTGTCTAAAGAAGTGTTAATTTTCCTTAGACAAATATGGATACTCACATGAGCGATGGCGCAAGTGGAAATCTAAGTAGATAATTTGTTTACAGGCTTGCCACAAATTTTTGATATTGCGTCATTGTGTCCTTGTTTTCTAACATACCTTGGTGACCAATATTGGAAACAATAATTAGCTGCTTGTTAGCAGATTGGCTATGCGCAAATAGTTTTTCTGCTAATTTGACCGGTACTTCCTCATCGTTTTCGCCCGCAATAACTAATAACGGGCCGTCGTAATACATAGACACCACCTTTTGATTGTCTGCGTTGCGGAAGTCTTCAGATATTTCTAGGGTCATAAACGGTGAGATATACCATGGGGTTTTTTCAGCAACCCAGTCGTCGGCATTCGTGGCAGAGCCATGCAGGACCAAAGCATCTATTTTATTGTTCTTGGCTAAATCAGCAGCAATAAAGCTGCCGAGTGAATAACCATGTAAAATGACCTGCTGCGGCTGATAATGCTGATGTAAATAATCAAGTTGAAGTTGCGCATCATTTATAAGACTTTTAATGCTAGGTTCACCCTCACTAGCCCCTAAACCACGACGATCTAATACAAATATATCGGTGCCAAGCGACCACAAATCACGCAATGCTGATTTGCCATATGGCTCAATCTTCATTCCGTTACCTTGAAAAAAAACGAGAGTTTTTTGACTCGATGGATTATCAATATGAAAACCACGTAGGGTAATTAAGTCGCTTGTTTGTATATTTACCTGTGTGATGACCCCATTGGGTATCGCAGCTCTAAGTTCTTGGGTAAATTCATCGCTGAACGCAACGGGGGTATCACTGCTGGCAATAAAAGTGCTTTCATTTAGACGCATTGTGCACCCCGATATCACTAAAAGTATGCCGCAGACGCAAATGCACGATTTGATATTGTTGAATAGTGTTCGCATTTTGTTTTCCCTAATATGTAAGTTTTAATCTTCGTCTTTGTAAAGCAAAATATCACCTGGTTCGCACTTTAAGTGCTGGCAAATGGCGTTTAATGTTGAAAAACGTATGGCTTTAGCCCTGCCGCTTCTTAATACTGATAAATTTTGAGGGGTAATGCCAACCAAGTCGGCAAGTTGAGTTGATTTCATTTTTCGTTTGGCAAGCATTACATCAAGCTCAATTATAATAGCCATTAAATTGTTAACTCCGCCTCTTTTTGCAATTCAGTGGCGTGCCTCATTACCCATGCAATACAATAAAAAATCATGCCTAAGAGTGCATACTTTAACTCTTGGTCACCAAGAATAAGAATATATGGCACTTCATTTCCTAATCCTGCAACACGAAGTACAAACGCAACTAATATCGGATAAAAAAGGCTAAGCACTATCCACGCTATAAATACAACGGCGATGCTGCTTAGGCATTTGAAGTTACGAGCAGTAAATATCTTCCTTTGTTGATATAAACTAAAAAGTCTATACAAGAAGTAATAGATAAAAATATACGGCAGTATTTCAACCGTTCCTAGAATAAGCCCCGGGTGAAAGCCTGCGGCATGTAATGACGACGTTAATAGCGACCAAGAACCGCTAAAGTCGACTATTAAACTACTATAAAACAAACCCCACCAGTCAATTCTTAATACATATTCATTGCCAACATATTCGCCAAACATCATGGTGCCAACAAAGCTACTAAGTTGCAGAAGTGCTAAAAATAAAATTAGCAGTTTTATCCATCTGCTTAGTGAAGTGATTTTTTCCATGATGATCCGACGTTTAATTTATCCAGCATAAATGCTATCACGCTTATTGTTGATAGGCTATAAATTATCGATAAACAATAACTATTCTATTTGAAGTTTATTTAGCAATTGTCAGATACACAACAAAATTTTCATGTGTATTGTGAAATTGTGTTGATAAACAAGTTAAGGCATTAATGGCATGCCTTAATAATAAACAGTAACAACAACGAACTAAATGTTTATATTTTGGAAGCTAGATTTGAGGAGGTAATCAACAGGCTGTTCTGTTGTTGCCTGGGCATCCAGAACTTACTTATAGCTGGAGAAAACAAATGATGTTGTGATCCCATCGCTTTTTAAAGCAACGTCCCTCTGCCAATGAACTGCACAGTTAAAATAGCTGAACAAAATACCCATAATGATTTAAATTTAGAAAAGAAAAAAAGAATTGTATACAAAAATTTCATGACTGGAATACTTGCGGCCTGCGGGCGAAAGGAATGGTATTTAAGTCCGATATTAATTTATATCAATAGGAAAAATTGGCTGGATGTATCAGCACGCGATACCTATTTAATTCAATTTAATATCCACGTTTTGAGAGGGTAATTCAAGCGTTACATCTTCGTCGGTTAATAAAAACAACACATGTACTAAGTGATGGATTTGATTTTCGTTATTATGCGGATATAACGTTGCAGATGGACGAATTCATAAGCCTGTGTAAATTCGGTCTTCAAGAAGGCTCTCTCTATTGTGCATTACAGCGAGGAATGTCATTTGCTTCGCGAATTCCATCGCTACTGCTCCATCTCCACTGGCAATGTGAGCGCCTTCACGAATATGTAATAGAGATGTCGATTCAACCGTGTCATGTTCTCGAATGGCTATTGTCCATTTCAACGGCTCGTAGTAACCGACTATCTTATCTTGGATTGCACCTGTCACATAAAACGATGGGTATTCTTGATTCTTCAAGTTTTGCATCGGACTGTAACTTTTGATGTAGTCGAAATGTTTTTTGCTTTCAATTGGATTACCAATTTCAGACCATTCAATTTTTGAAATGAATAGCTCTGGATTTAGGACCTTATTCAGAATTTCAAAGGCAGGTACTAAAATAGATATCGATTTATAAAGACCTGGTTGATTGTTCAACGCAACAGCAGTGATTATGCCACCTGCAGATTCGCCCGTTACTGAAATATTACCTTTAGTTGTATAGCCATTATCCACTAAGTAGTTAGATATGGCTTCGAAGTCTTGAAAACTATTTTTACGGTTCATCAACCTCCCATCATCGTGCCAACTAATCCCCATTTCATCACCACCTCTGACATGGCTGACAACATACGTAAAACCGCGATCAATTAAGCTAAAGGCACTGCTAGGAAACTCTGGTGGTATGCCAATTCCATAACCGCCATAGACATATTGGTATACAGGCTGAGGGCCTTTATCAACTAGGTCAATTCTGCGAATAATAGTCGCCGGCACCATAACCCCATCATGTGACTTCACTTGCACAATCTTTGCCACGTAGTCTTCTTTGTTAAAGCCGACAGCTTCACGCGCTGATAATATCGTTCTTGAATCATCATCAAGATCAACATCAATGACTGTTCGGGGGAGTAAGTGGCTTTCATACCTCACTCTAAGCGTGTTGGTCTCTGGGCTTTGAACTTGGTTATAGAAAGATACTCCGTATATGTCTAGATCAAGATCAATTTCGGTAAAAGAGCCCTCTTTGAACCTATATTTGATGAGCTTATCAACGCCATTTTCTCGCTCAGCAAGTACCACGTAATCTTTAAAGTATTGAACACTTAATATTGAACCAAATTCACTTTGGTAAAATAGGGTCGCATCTTCAAACGATGATAAAAATGTGGATATTTTATATGGCTCTCCAACTTTTCGGTGACGCATAAAAAACTTACCCTGTGAATGCTCTAATGACATCGACAGCAACAAATCACGTGATGCAATTATCTGAACATTATCTGGCTCACCGTTGAACCAAATAACGGAAGTTTCATCATTATCCCAATTTGTTGATCCTACTACGGCGGCCTTTCCTGATAGAGAACGTTTTACATATGCTAAATATGCAATATCTGTTTCAGTGAAAACTTCTATATCAGATTTGTTAACCAAATCGACATATCGGACCTGAAACGCTCGCGAATCAGCATCTAATTTAGTGTAGTAAAAAGCGTTTTCATCTTTACCCCAAGACAGGCTGGCACTCACATCAGGCACAGAAAAAATAATCTCATCAGTGGCGATTTCTTTTACGTAAAGGTGACCATGTCTATCACCAACCGTATCCTCTACCCATACCATTCTATTTTTCTCAGGTGATACTTGCAGTTTGCTTACAGAGTAATAAGCAAATCCCTTGGCTCGCTCAGCTTCATCTAGCAATACGATTTGTTTTTTGGTTTTTTTGTTTGTCGCGTATCTGACCGGGTATACCTCACCTTCTCTGGTTTCAGAGGTGTAAACAAAGACGTCATCTTGTTCGATGAATTCGGTTTTTTTTACGACCTTTCTGCGGGTTCTAATTTCAGAATATATTTGATTTAGTAGTGTTTCATGCTCGGTAAAGAAATCGTTCGACTTTTGATTTTCAGCATCAATAATTGTTTGGATTTTTGGTGCAGGTACACCATCCTCACTTCTCTGTTCTAACCAATAATAGGGATCAACATGATCATATCCATGATACGAATATACCTTTGCACCCTCAGGGACCTTGATGTCAACCTTGAGTGAATTACAAGACACAAGCATCATTAGAACGACTAAAAAAAAACTGATCTTCATGTTTACCAACTTTTAAAACAAGCTTCTCACAACATTATAGCTACAGATAAAATCATTCAACTGTTAGTAGATACAAATTGGTACTATGAAATCAACTGGTTAACTTGACAGTGCCCTAAATGCCTTAGTAATGCATTATTTTAGCAAAGAGCTACCGCCGACAACCACAGCAAAGCCCCTAAAAAGGCGTACTAACACAAAATTTTTAAATATTTGTAATTTTTATTGGTTCCTTTCAGTTACCTGTGTATATTGTTTAGAGAGTTTATTACTTGCTTTCGCAGATTAAGATCAATCAATAATAAGGGAATAGTAAAATGACCGATGATATGCGCATTCCACGTCACGCAGAAAACGACCATACTGAAGAAATGGCCAAAATACGCAGGGATTTCATTAAAGAAAAAACCGGCGCAGATTTGGTACATACGGGACAATACAGTATTGATACGAGTGTACTCCCCGGAAATGTAGAAAATTTTATTGGCATAGTGCAAATGCCTGTTGGTGTTGCAGGGCCTGTGCGTATCAACGGAGAGCATGCTATTGGCGATTT
>JBLIKA010000047.1:0-23678 GCA_047637355.1 Glaciecola sp.
TAATATGTTTAGGCTTGGCCGCCATTAATAAGTGCCAAGAATTATCGGTTCTTTCGAGAACGAGCATTTAACGAATGGTCGCAGGCTAGTTGCATTCAAAATTAGGCGTAATCTGTTTAAAACTGATTTTTACCATCTAATACCAATAAGTTGACAGTACCCTTTGTTCCGCTTAACTTTACCTATTTAATCTGTTAAGCGTATTTAATCGGGCAGACAAGAAACACGGAAAACCTTGCTGTTACCGTGATGTAAGATATTTTATTTATCACGGAAAACGAGGGTAATTGGTAATATTCCGAATGGAACTGTAGAGAGGATTTAACCTGACGTACATTTTTTGATAAACATCAGTGAATAATTGATTATAGATGACTCTATTATTAGCGTCAGGCACAAAACACTTACCTTTATGTACCATATGGGATACCGCTTCTTGGTAATTGGAATAAATACCCACACCCACCGCGCCATTGATAGCTGCACCCAGCCCAGAGGTTTCATAGGTATGCAAACGTTCTGCAGGGAGACCAAAAACGTCTGCAGTGATCTGCATAACCTGATCACTCTGTGAACCACCACCTGATACTCGAAGTGTATCTATACAGGAGCCAGAACGTTTTTCCATACATTCTTTGCCCGCACGTAACGCATAGGTCAATCCCTCGATAATAGCACGATAGATATGAGCCCTCGTATGAACATCACCGAAGCCTATGATCGCACCTTTGGCTTCGGGTCCAGGTTCACTTACACCAGGTGACCAATAAGGCTGAAGAATAAGTCCCATAGAACCAGGCGGAACTGCGTGCAACAACTCATCAAATAAAGTCTCTGGTGCGACTCCTTGTTCAGCAGCGAGTAGCTGCTCTGTCTGGCCAAATTCTTTTTTGAACCAACTCACCATCCAGTAACCTCGTTGGATCATAATTTCAGCATTATAAGTATTAGGTAACGCTGCAGGAAATGGTGGCATAGGTTTCGATGCCTCAAAGTAGCGTTCACTGGTGACATTGTATGTAGCGGTAGTACCGTAACTTAAGCAACCAATATTAGGCGTAGTGCAGCCTGAACCCAGCACTTCGCAAGCCTTATCAGATCCCGATGCTATTAACGGTAGTCCAACAGGTATTCCGGTTTGTTGTGCTGCTTTTTTGCTGATTTTCCCCAGCTCCGAGCCCGGCTTAACCAACTCAGGCAACATGTCTTGTCGCAATCCCAATGATCTCCATCGCCAATTTCCTTGGCCAAACCACTTTTGTCGTTTGTAATCGAACGGAATATACCCTACCTGACTGGCCGTAGAGTCAACATATCGGTCAGTTAAACGAAAACAGTGATAACCAGATAACATCAAGTACTTGTGTGTTTTTGCCCAAATGTCTGGTTGTCGTCGGCTAATCCAATTAGTTTCAGCTTGAGCCTGAAAATTTCGAACGGTTGCTCGCTGCCCTACTGCAGAAAATAATATGTTCCATGCCCCCATATCGGGAAGGTCACTCTCAATACGCTGATCGAGCCATGTGATAGCAGGTCGTAGCGGTTTTCCATTTTGATCAAGATTGACTACTGTACCCCGTTGGCAGCTCAGACTTACTGCGACAATCGACGACTTAGGCACATTCAGTTTCGACCACAACTCCTGACAGGCTTGACAAAGAGACGACCAGTAATAGTCAGCGTCCTGTTCGGCCCATCCGGGTTGCTTAGAAAAATAAGGTTCAATGGCGACCTGGCTCTTGGCGACCAGTTGACCGTTTGTGTCAAACAGCAATGCCCGTACACTCTGAGTGCCATTATCAAGTGCTAAAATATAACGCTGTTCTTTTGTTTGCATCCTTATTCCTCTCCCTCAGACAACGGCAGAGAATAGTACTGCTGCCAAATATTTAAATAACGCACTATTTCCTGTTTCCAGTGCACCTGATCCCAGCCTAACTCTTCAGAAAATATAGGCTGAAGGGAGTCAAATAATTCCTCTCCGCCATTTCTCAACAATAGACCTAGACGAGTACGTCGTAACATCAAATCATCGAGATGAATCACTGCTTCGTTTTTTATAGCCCAACGGCACTCTGCCAAGCAGTATTCTGTATCAGCAATTTTTGTTAATTCTGAGACGCTTGCATTATCCAAAATATTTACTGCATAATCCCCGTAGCGTCCAAGCAAACGCTTAACACGACGTTGGTCGTCAATCATTAGATCCTCCGTTTTAATCTTCAGAGGTCTGAACACTCGGTCATCGATAGTATCGTCGACACTCGGTAGATTGACACCAACGCTCTTGAGCCAAGGCAACGCCATAGCGATAACATCTCGTGCAATCAATCGAAACGTAGTCAATTTCCCGCCACTAACCGTAATTAAACCCGAGTCACTCCACACGGCGTGATCACGTCGTTCCTTAGAAGGATCAAGTCCATTATCTGAACCAATAACGGGTCTAACACCAGACCAAGTGGCTATAATATCAGTTCGGCTAATCTCGCTACTGGGAAACAGGTTATTAACCGCCTTTAATAGGTACTCCACTTCCTGTGTGCTAATACTGGCCTCATTATCAAGGTTCTCACGGTGATCTAAATCTGTGGTTCCGACCACGGTAGCCCCCTCCCATGGATAGATAAACACTGGTCGTTTGTCCTCTGGGTGAAAAAGTGTTGCCACTCCCCCAGCTTGCAAACGTTCACGGGAAATCATCAAGTGACTACCACGCAATGGACGCACGCGTTGTTCTGGATTGATCTCATTTCTCAATCTATCCGCCCAAACACCTGTAGCATTAACAATGACTCCTGCTTCCAGCTCCGACTTGCATCCTGTTTCAGTATTCTCAATCACTACACCTCTAACTTTGCCATTACTCAGCAGTAATTTTTGAACTTTGGTGTAGTTTAGTACCTGAACATGTTGCTCTTTACTTTCTTGAGCAATCTGCGCTTCCTGCAGCACTCGCAGTACTAACCTAGAATCATCAGTAACTGCATCGGTGTAATAACAAGCTCCTTTTATATGCTCAATGTCTATACTAGGAAATAACTTTCTGACCGTTTGTCGATTACAATAGCGGTTGTCTTTTACTCCAGCGATAAAATCATAAATAGTCAATATCACTTTCATCGCAAACCGACCAGGGAACTGACCTCGTTTCATCATCATGTAATAACCCATGCGGTCTACCAATCCTGGCGCTTCTTCCAACAAACGTTCTCGCTCATTTAGAGAGTGACGAGTGAGCTTTAAGTCTCCCTGTGCCAGATAGCGTAAGCCTCCATGTACCATTTTTGAAGAACGACTAGAAGTTCCCCAAGCAAAGTCGCGCTGCTCTATTAGAAGCACTTTCAAGCCTATCCGTGCCGCCTCTCGTAATACACCAGCGCCTGTAATACCGCCACCGACTACAATGAGATCCCACTGTTTATTTTCATCTTCCGACAATGATTGCCAGAATTTCTCACGATCAGTATACAAAAAGGTCTCTCCTGCTGAATTTCTCATGATTATCGCCACCAGCTATTTCGCTTTTAAAAGTATCTTCAACTACAGTGCCAGTGTAATAACAGGCTCCTTTTAGCTTGCTTTCTTCAATGCCACTAAAAGCTTTAATAGTCGCTATTTTGCTGAAAAAACGATTATCTTTTATCCCAGCTAACCAGTCATAAATGATGAGTAAGGTGCTCATAACAAAACGACTGGGGTATTGTCCTTTACGGATCAAAAAATAATAACCCATACGATTAATCAAGCCGGGAGCTTCTCTTAATAATCGTACTCACTCTTGCACTGAATGCTTGGTTAACTTGATGTCGCCTTGGGCAATATAACGCAAGCCACCATGCACCATTTTAGATATAGGACTCGATATGCCACATTCAAAGTCACGCTGTTCAAACAGTAAGGCGCTTGAGCCATTACGACATGCTTCACGTAATATGCCCGCACCAATAATGCCGTCACTAACAACTGCATCCCACTGATGCTCGCCATTGTCTTTAAGCTCTGTTAAAAGAGATTGTCTATCGGAAAAAGACACGGCTTGTTGTTTCATCTTATTGCTCTATACCTTTACATAATGCGAAAGAAAGCTAAGCAAGTTGTTGCTTAGCTTTAGAGTGCCTAGCATTTAAAATATTTGTACCAATCTCACCAATTATGTGTCCATTTCTAGTTGTTAACATCACCAACTACTGCGTTATTTATTAACTAGAACAACTAATTATTGAAACTGATATTAGCGCTAGATAAGAGGGATATTTAAGGCACTAATTTACCTGGATTCATGCGCTCTTCTGGGTCAAACATGTGGCATAACTCTTTAATGGCTTTTATGCCTAACTCACCTTTTTCTGCGGGTAAATATTTAGCATGATCTTTACCAACACCATGTTGATGGCTAATTGTTCCGCCAAATCTAACAATGGCTTCTGCACCTGCTGCTTTTAATTTTTCCCAGCGTTTCATTGCTTCTGCATAATCAGGTCCCATGCGGAATAAGTAGGTAGTATAAATACTGCAGCCTTGACCGTAAAAATGTGACAGATGCGAAAATACATGTATATTTTCTTTTTCAATAGCAAGGGCGTTAGCAATGTCCCTTTCCATGCCATCTACCGCTTTAGGTACTGCAGACCAATCAATGCAGGTTTCCATAGTATCGACAGCGATACCAACATCCCATAAACCATGTCGTAAATAAGGACTGCGGAAGCGGCTATCCTGCCAATGTTTACCTAAGGGTGTGCCAATGTAGACTCCTTTATGCTTGCTAATATGTTTACGCACTAATTTTAAAGCAGACTTACATTGGTCTTTATTGCCAGTAACACCGAAGGTAAACATGGTTTTACCATCTTTACAGCCTCTAAAACTTAGGTATTTTTCCATTATGCCTACCGCACGAGCATGACCACCTAGTTTTAAGTGTGAAGCAGTTTCAACCGCATTACTTAAACGCATCATGGATAATTGTACGCCTTCTTGCACTATTTCACGGGTTGCTTTCATTCCTATTTCCCAGTTTGGGAAAAAGGCAACGTGGAAGTTCTCTTCTTGGGCAATTTTAGTAACACGCATTTTTACTTCTGTAATAATTCCCATTCTGCCTTCACTGCCTAAAATCATTTCTCGAATATCTGGTCCGGCAGAGGTTGCAGGAAAGGTTGGAATATCTAAGGTTCCTTGTAATGTTTCCATGCGACCACCAGCGAACATTTTTTCAATACGGCCATAACGAAGTGATTGTTGACCACTAGAGCGACTAGCAACCCAGCCACCAACAGTAGACATTTCCCAAGATTGAGGGAAGTGACCTAAGGTGTAGCCTTGTTCTTGTAACTGTTTTTCAACATCAGGACCTAATGTGCCAGCGCCAAAAGTGGCTATTTGACTTAGTTCATCAAAAGCTATTAATTTGTTCATTTTTGTCATAGCAACCGTGATGACTGGCTGTTGACTTTCTTCAGGTGTGATATGACCACAAACCGAGGTACCACCACCGTAAGGGATAACTATTAGGTCTTCTTTTGCAGCAAAAGCAAGTAACTCTTTTACGTCTTCACTGCATGTAGGAAAAGCCACGCCGTCGGGAGATACACCAAAATCGCCGCTGCGCATGGCTAGCCAATCGGGAAAACTTTGACCCCGACAGTGGCGCAGGCGTACTTCTTTATCGGTATCAATTAATCTATGTTGCGGTGAGCGAGATTCAGGCACTTTTGCAACGACTTGAGTTAACGTTGCGTCAATTAAAGGGTTGGATTTACCAACTATACCTTCAATAAAATCCTGTGAAGATTTTGTTAACTCAAAATTAAAGTTATTTTTCTCATAGCCCCAACCATTCCAACGTTTCATATCATCTTACCGTTATGTGTATTTCGGATTATCAAACCCGAGTTATAAGTAAAAAAGTGTAGATAATAAATATGAAGGCGAGTGACTTTTTCATTCACCATACACTCATATTTATTCAAAATTTGTATCTCTAATAATACTAATTTAAAGTAAGAATTCACTGTCCAATGCAGTCACAACCATCACCAATTCAGACAAGTTAGGGGAGGTTGATTGTAAGCGTATGGGAAATGGCGTCTAAACAATAAATCATGATTAAGTTAAGTTACTTCAAACAATCATTTGGAGTAACTTATGAGAATCATTCACAGTCAGAAACAATGGAAAGCTCTTCTTAAAAAGTGACAAACTAGCGGCTTAACCATCATTGATTATTGTCGTAAACATCAATTATCAACCTCTAGTTTTATGTCTTTCGAAAAAATAGGTTTTATATCAAGCAGCTTTGTTCACACTAAAGTGACACGAAAAGTTGAACTGGTTGCACATCAGCAACTCATTGAGTTGACTTTTGGGAAAGCGAAATTGTCATTTCCTTCAAGTACCACTGCAACCGACCTAGGTTAAGTACTGCGAGAGTTGGTTTGATGAAGATGTTTGTAGAATCCCTGGAGTCTTTTTACATCGTGATGTTGTCGATTTTCGTAATTATGTCCTGCGATTAAGTAAGTGTTGTTATTTGCTCTTTAAAATCAACCAAATAAACTGTCTGTGCATCATTAATGACTGCAAATAACAATTCTTCATTTATTAAGCCATAGACTTACAAATTTATGGGAAATCGTTATGAAAACTAACGCCACTACTAGTTTTTTAAATTGTGCTGGTATCATAGCAAAAGGCCCACTTACTGACACTATAAACAGCACAGCAACAATTTAAGGGAACATAGCCAAAAACAATATACACCCGAAAGTGTGATGTGAAGCTGATATGTATTTGATCAACTACCACTTAAAATGAATTAGGAAGTGATCTCTCGAGCCACTTTATTAGCCTTAGAAAATATCACCCTTAATTTCAAAAATTGAATTTAGCAATTTCGCTCTCTGCCCAACCATAACGGACGGCTTTAACTTCAATTTTATCACCAATAAGCAAAGGAAGTGGATCGGTATATAGTTGCCAACGACTACCATTGAGTCTATAGCCAATTGAAGCACCTTCACTGGAGCAAGTAACCGTTAACATGCTGTTCTCAACTTGTAAATTCGGTATAGCTGTAATGGGCTCTACACCATCAGGCCAGAACCGTTCAGCCATATACGCTTCGCTTTTATCACTGAGATCTGGCACTCGGCTGCTGTGAGCTTTATAAGCCTCGCGTAATCTCTGTAATTCGTCGAAGTAATCAGGGTTTTCTGCAAGGTTATTAATCTCATGAGGATCATTTTGAGTATCAAACAACATTTCTGCTGGTCGTGGCGAAAACCACTGACGTTGCACTGCATTTAGCTCACCAGCCGCTAACATACGCCATAGCTCTTGCATAATATCCAGATTATCACGATAGCCAAGGTGAAACCCTCCTGCCTGTTGGTTATAACTTCGAATATATTTAAAACGTTTGTCACGAACCGCACGCTGACGATCTGACACATGTCCAATACGATCACGAGCAGCGTAAATATACTCACGAGACGCTAATTTTTCAGCGCCAGCAAATACACGCCCTTGCAAAAAACTAGGTAATGGAGCTCTAGCAAGCGATAAAATAGTTGGTGCCAAATCTACAAAACTGATCAAACGTTCATCAAGACTGCCTGGCTTTACATCAGCAGGTCGGAATTTTTCCGGCCAACGGATAATCATTGGGACTTTGAGACCAGAGTCATACAATTCACGTTTAGCCCTTGGTAGTCCATCACCATGATCAGTGGTCCAAATAACGATAGTATTATCTGCTCGGCCGCTGGCCTCAAGCTTCTCTAAAATCTCTCCCACCTGTCGATCTACGGTGATCAAATTATTGTACTGACGGGCAATATCTTTACGTACTAATGGCGTATCAGGATAGTAGGGTGGTACTTCAACGTCTGCACCAAGCACCTGATCCTTAGTGTCCCAGTGGATTTTTATGTGCTTTAACTGTCCCATAAGATGAAATTTGTTGTGAGGGAATGCATATCTAGGAAAAAGACCGCTCTCATGAGTACCTAGAAAATTCAGGTATCCGAAAAATGGTTGATCATCAGGAATATCATCAAAATCAATTCCTTTCTTCGTATCAGAGTCCCACAAAGTAAAAGGTCCAGAACCTGGAAATACATCACTAAATTGGTAGTCCAGTTTAGTACTGTTATAAGTGAAATACCCCTGTGATCGCAAAAGTTCAGGAAACGCCTTCATATCCTTCGGTGGCACAGTATAGTATTTCCCCTGTTTATAATTAAAGGCTCGCATATGTTGTGCGCCGATGCTTTCCTGATGCATGCCCGTTATAATAGAAGCTCGGCTAGGCGCGCAAACCCCTGCAGCAGTGAAGGCATTAGTGTAGCGAACTCCCTGTTGAGCAAGCTTATCAATATTAGGAGTAACTGCTACCTTATCCCCAAAAGCGCCAATACGTGGACTCAAATCTTCCGCCATTAACAGCAAAATATTGGGACGTTCGTCCGCTAAAACAGCAGTTGACACTATCAGCAGTAAGCCTAGGGTAAATGGATGCTTCATCAAATTTCTCCGATATGATTATGTAACTGCAAAAAACATTGGTTGCGATTTAGTCGTTTAACCTATTTCTTCGTGTTGATTCATTTGGGCTTATATCTTTTTAGCATTCACTGGCTTTAGACTTTAACCGACTTCTAATGTAACGAATTGACAACCAAACTAAAGTCAACGTAAGAACAGTGACCAAGAAAACCTTGAACAACAAAATAGTAACTAAACGGATGTAGGGGCCAAAATCCATATTTTTACCCGTTTTTTTAGCCGCAGGAAGTTCGCCTAACGATTCTTTGAATATCTCCATTTTCTCTAACATGGACGTCACTATCTCTACTTCCTGATCTGCTAGGTTGCTTCGTTCTTGAGGATCGTCTTTAAGATTAAACAACAACATATCATGAGAGGGTATAAACCCACTGTGTATTAGAGAAAGCGCTGGCACTTTAACTTTATAAGGTAATTTTAGTTTCCAATCGCCACTACGATAAGCACGCAATTGACCGCTCATATAATAGAAAAGTTCTTGATCCTCACGTTCACTATGCCCCATCAGTACGCCGCTGATATCCTTTCCATCTATGGGTCTGTCATCAGGTAACGACGCTCCGGTCAACGCCGCAAACGTTGGTAACCAATCCATCATGGTCGCCATACCTTCAGGTCTAATACCTGCGGGGATCTTACCTGGCCAGGATGCCACCATTGGAACTCTCATCCCCCCTTCAAAAGTGAATTGTTTACCTGCCCGAAGCTGACCTGCCGATCCCCCATGATCCCCCATCAGCAACCAAGGGCCATTGTCACTGGTAAAAATAACCAAGGTGTTTTCTGAAAGACTCAATTCGTCTAGGCGCTGAAGGATCTGTCCGACACTCCAATCCAGTTCTTCCACTACATCACCATAGAGTCCCCCTGCAGATTTTCCTTTAAATTCAGGTGAAGCATAGATTGGAACATGGGGCATATTGTGAGCAAGATAAAGAAAGAACGGCTGTTGATGATGATTATCGATAAATTTCAGTGCCTCTTCGGTATAAGTCTTAGTCATATAGCGCTGATCAATTTCATCAAAAATAGCTTCCTTATTTCTAAAATAATAAAGCCCTCCCATATCATTACTATATGGCACTCCGAAAAACTCATCAAACCCTTGATTCCATGGCATAAATTTATCGTGATGACCAAGATGCCATTTACCTACCAGACCTGTCACATAACCAACATCTTTCAACATCTCAGCAATGGTCACTTCTTCAGGATCCATTCCTTGAAAACTTTCAGGGTAGAATACTCCGTGTATGCCCTGACGAATAGGGTATCGTCCGGTCAACAGAGCTGCCCGTGATGGCGTACATACTGGAGATGCTGAATAAAATTGATCAAATTTAGCACCTTCTGCTGCCATCCGATCAATGTTAGGAGTCTTAATAGTTTGAGACCCATAAGTTCCAATATCACCGTATCCTAAATCGTCGGCAAAAATAACAATAATATTGGGTTGGTCCACACTTCGTGCCTGATAACTAGATTTTTCTGGACTAATTAACTTAGGGTTGGCTTGGCTTTCCGTTGGCGTGATCACAATTGACAGTATTGCAAGAATACTAGTCATTATTAAAAATAATTTTTGTGAATACATATGATTTTTCAATTTTCCATATTGCTCAGTAGAATAATTAGTAAAAGACACTGCACCTTTCTATGCAGTATCTTTATATACCAACTAATGGACTTTTATTACTCGAAATGATATCCCACCGATAGTTTATACATTCTTGGTGTCTGCCATTCAACTCTATTAATACCGCCTAAACTAGGATCACCTGGATTTATTTGACTGGCGACTTCAACGTCTCCTAGATTCTGAGCTGATAACGTAATGTACCAAAGATCGTCAGCACTGTAATACGTCAGACTGGCATCCGTCTTATGGTAACTCTCTTGAAAGTCAAGATCATCACGATTATAGGCGCTAAAATAAACATCATCAGACCAGTGATAGTTAATACTAGATCTCAAGCGTCCTGATGAAAGTTCCCAAGTATAGGCTGCTAATAAATTGACACTCGAGTCAGGTGAACGAGCTAAATCATTGCCCGAAAGATCCAATGGTGATGTCTTTGGTATATCATCTAGTGGGTCATCGTCAAAGTAAGTAACAAATTTTGCGTCGGTATAAGCAAACGCCGCACTCAACTCTAAGTTGTCGATTGGACGAGCTAATAACTCTAGCTCAATACCTTTGATTTCCGATTCACCAGCATTTGTTACTACACTAGTTAAATCTCGAATTGTACGCAGTTGCATATCGGTATATTCATAGGAATAAGCGGTAATATTTGCTTGCAAGCGATCCTCGAAAAACCGATTTTTTGAACCGAATTCCCATGCTAAAATTTCTTCTTCATCATAGGATTCAGCATCTTCTTGCTGCAGAAAACCACCAGACTTAAAACCAGTAGATACAGAGGCATAAATCATATTGTCTTTCGTTACTTGCCAATCTGTCCCTAGCTTCCAGGTCACCTTACTCCACGAATCCTGATTGCTAAAATCTTCGAGCTGCCCCGCAAATTCTTTACGCGCATAATCAGCGGACTTCTCGTCGTCGCTATAACGTAAGCCAGCCGTTAGCTTTAAGTCCTCAGTAATACTATAAGAAGTTTGAACAAAAGCTCCCATAGAATCACTTTCAATTGTACTTTTGTTACCAAAATAGGCTGGATTATCAAGACCTACATCTACGATAGGAAATATATTTATGCCAAAACGAGGGTGCTTTAATGAACTTAATCCTGCACCCTGATCGTTTAACCAATAATTCACATTAGACTCTTCAGAAAGCCAATATAGGCCGGTGACCCATTCCCATGGGCCTTCACCTGCTGAGCTCAATCGCAATTCCTGAGAATATTGAGAACTATCTTGAAAGCGATTTTCATTTATAATATCAACATCCGAAAAATCCGCATCCGCAAACGTATCCACTTCAAGCTCCTGCCAAGCAGTAATAGATTGTAAGGTGGTAGAACCTAAATCCCAATCCAGAGTCAGAGAAGCCCCCTTACCGCTGTTATCTCTATATGCATTAGCGTTTGTGCGAATTTCCCTCGTATCACTTGGGTTTGGGGTCGCGCCAGCATAATATATATTAATAAATTTACTAAAATTAGTAGAAATAGGATAATCACCGAGTCCTTTATTAGCTTCCCCCGCACCCTTATCAGAAGAGTAATTTACGCTCAACAGTGCGTCAAAAGTATCTGTCGGTGTATATAATAGCTGTGTACGTAAATTTAGACTGTCTCTATCTTCAAGATCGTCGACTCCCTGCGTTAAGTTTTCATAGAAACCATCACGTTTTTCTTGCTGACCGCTTATCCGAAAGAGTAATTTATCGTCTATCAAAGGAACGTTAAAAACGCCTCGAACTCGCTTATGATCATAATTGCCTATTTGAAGTTCAAACTCTCCTCCAAGGTCCGATTCTGGACGTTTAGATATCAGGTTGATAGAACCACCGGTGGCATTTCGTCCGTATAGGGTACCTTGTGGTCCTCGTAAGACTTCAACTCGTTCAAGATCGTAAAACAATGCTGAACTCGCAGAAGCTCTTGCTTGATAGACTCCATCGACATGAAAAGCAACGCCTGGGTCTCCCGTAACTGTGGTCTGCTCAGTACCAATACCACGCAAGGTAATACGTGTATTTGAACCTGCTTGAGAAAAATGCATACCGGGCACCGCAGATACTAGACTTTCCACATCTGTAATACCACGTTCATCTAACATCGTACTGCTAAAGGCAGAGATCGCAATGGGGGTCTCCTGCAAGCTTTCGCTACGCTTCTGGGCTGTTACAATAATGACTTCTAATTCAGCCGATTCTTTTGCTTTTTCTTGTGCTAGAACTCCTTGAGATATCACCGCCCCATATATGCCAGTAGTAATTGCCATTGCAAGTTTTGTTTTCTTTAAGATATTCATCATATACTCCCCTACTTTTGTTATATTTGTTATAAATTTTGAAGGCTAACCTTGTTGCACTCGTCAAAGACTTTTAATGAAAAAATGTTGATAATATTAATTTACGATCGCATTGTTTTTTTTAAAACTGTAAGATCCTGCAGCGCACTCTTATGTTAAAAAAACACATCAATCGTTAATTTATTGTAAAAAATTGCGGGGAAATAATAATGTCAAATATAGACAGCATTGTTGCAAATACGGACAACCTTAACGCTACACTAGTTTATTTTGATCAAAGGTAGGTATTGAGATAAAAAACCATCAAGAAACTACATAAAAATAATACGATATACCTTCAGAAAACCTTGAAATAAAAATAGTTCGAAGCCAAAAAATATCAGCGCTATCGCTTCCAGGCTGCAGACAAGCAATAAAGGTAAAAAGAAATAACCAGTGCAACGCCACAGATTACGTTCATTTCGAACTATCAATTTTCTATAGAGTTCATAGCCCAAGTGAACAATACCCATCACAAGAAAAATAAAACAATAATAAGCTAGGTAGAATCCCTGTAACCCGGTGTAAACACCCGCACCAAGACCGAAAATTTCACTAGCCATCCATATCTCTTTGATATACCAAAGAACCGGAACCAACAAGCCTATCTTAGTAGCCCGCCAAGGTTCAGCACCATTAACGCGAGCACCAGCATAACCCACGCCCGCACCTAGCATAATGCAGAAAAATAATATCAAACCAACATAATTGCGTATTTCGATTGGTATGCCAAAGCGCCAGCCAAAATCATAGATAAGTGTCATAATCACACTCAGCAACAAAATACTAAGTGATAATAACCACTGAGGATTAATCGTTTTAGTTAACCAATTCATGACAATTATTCTTTCATTATTAATGTGGGTGCCGGTAGCGGCTGGGATATAACCTCTTCCATTTGCTTCAACTGTTCTTGCATTCGTGCGTACACTTCAGCCATAGACATGTCATCGATTAAATTATTCTGTTCTTTAGGATCAACTTGTAAATCAAACAGTTCATCATCTTTACCCCGCTCGTAGTCGATTAGCTTATATCGTTTAGTGCGTAATGCAGTTTGTGCCGGCACTGGATAAGGGAAATCCTCAGAATATTTATATACCCAAGCACTACGAAGTTCTTCATGTTCGTCTTTCAGTATAGGAAGAAGGCTCTTGCCTTGCATGTGACCTGGGATATCAATACCAGCAACTTGTAAAATCGTAGGTGCTAAATCAATATTTATTACCATCTCTTGAGAGCGGCGCCCTGGTTGCTTAAGTGCTTTTGGGTAACGCACTACAAAGGGTACACGTATAGATTCCTCGTAGGCCCAGCGCTTATCAATCAACCGATGTTCGCCCCATAAATAGCCATTATCGGCTGCATAGACCAACAAAGTGTTCTCAGCCAGTCCAAGTTCATCCAGCTTATCAAGCACTCTCCCTATTTGTTGATCCATAGCTACTGCAGTTTCAGCGTAGTCCTTAACTTTCTCCTCTAAAGAAGACCAGAGAAAATGTTTAAAATTGCCATCAGAAAATGCCACCCATGAATCTGCTTCTTTGGGTAGTTCCACCTTTTTATTGTCATAACGACCGGCTACTTCGGCATCTGGCTGCATGCCTAGATGAACCGCTTTGTGAGACAAATATAGTGCAAAGGGCTTATCTTTGTTTTCTTCGATATAACTAACAGCGAAATTAGTCAAATCGTCAGTGATGTATCCAACAACATCCGCTCCCGGAAGAGGTGTTTCGCCAACTTTAAGTTTTGTGCCATTAATAATATAAGGTGTATCAAAATAAGCTCCTTGCCCTCCCAAATAATCAAAGGTTACAAATGAATCCACTCCCCTCAACTTGGGAATACCACCTGGCATATGCCACTTTCCAATAAACGCAGTTTGATATCCTGCTTGCTTCAAATATTCAATATAAGTAACGTTGCGGTTATTCCAAGGTGTGAAATTATTCTTTACTCCATGGTGGCGAGGATATTGCCCCGTAAGAAAACTAGCCCTAGAGGGACTACACAGTGATGAGGTGACAAAGGCATTTTCAAACAAGACCCCTTCTTCAGCGATACGGTCAATATTAGGCGTTTCAATAAACGGATGCCCCATTGAGCTCAAATAATCCCAACGGTGGTCGTCTGCAAGTATAAAGACAATATTTGGAAGTTTTTCTTTGGTGACTTTGGATTCTTCTACTTGAGCAAATGCGATATTGCAGATGACCATAAAAGCAAGCGCTAAGCTTGTCCTTAATAATAGTCCAATACAGTTTTCTATTTGGAGAGCATTTTTTATCATTGATTCAACACCGCTAAAGTTTAATACACTAAAATGGAAAAATTCAAATATAATCAGCCAGTTACCAGATCTTAAATTATCTCATCAAATGAATTTGAGCTAAATTTCTTTTCAGGTTAAACGCTATCAGAGACTTTAGTAGAAAATATTGTCATTAAAATACGACAAGCCCATAACTTTTTTATCCCAAACCTGCCGAGCGTTTAGGTGAGTGACCATTTAGCCTATTTTAGAGAAGTGTTAATAAATTAGAATGTCAATTATAGACACTATTGTCGCAAATACGGACATGCACATTAATATGATTTTTACCACAATATTTAAGGGGTCGAAAAACCTCGCGCAACAAACCAATATGACCCTAATCCTATAAGCAGTGATGACGCTATTGGCACGAACATACCAAAATCACGAACAGACGCTATAACTCGTGCATATTTAACGAAGTACCAAAACATGACCACAATAATTAATTGACCCAATTCTACCCCTACGTTAAATCCTACTAACGCAGACAAAAAACGCTGCTCTGGAAGCCCTATTTCGCTCAAAATCCCAGCAAAACCAAAACCGTGGATCAATCCAAAAACAAGCGTCAAAAAGGGTCGTATCCTCGTTGAACTGTGCCGACTATGGGACAAAGAAAAATAAGCTAAAGTAAATACGATAAGACCAAATATCGTTAATATCGGCAGTCCTCTTCCCCAAGCAACTGATATCAAACCCAATATAGCCAATATTGTTACAATGCTATAACTCAATTTCCGGTTTTCTTGAGTTATCGCACCAATGTTTTCAGCTGCTACTAGAGCTATAGTAAACCCAATGAGCGCCTCAACAAGAATGATGTCTGGTTCAACCCAACCCAGAACGGCCAAACTAAGTGTTATACTATGGCCTATAGTAAATCCTGATACCATCCATATAACTTCACGAAAATTCCGAAAAACCAACATTATAGCCAATAGAAATACGATATGGTCTAGTCCACTAAAGATGTGTTTCACACCAAGTTCAGCGTATTGCATAAACGCATGATTAAACGTTTCAATATGGCTGCTAAAACGACTCACCACATGTCTACGTTGGTTGTCAGTAAATAAATACTGATCAGGCATTTCCTCACCATAAGCTACTTGGGCATAATGCACGTGTGAGGATGCTATAGGGAAAAAGCTGTCAATCTGCAACGTTCTACTTCCTTCGCTGTTGCAATTGAAAGTCCACGCTGCACGAACAAATCCAGTAGCGGCAGGAAGAGATATTGGGTTTCTCAGTCCTTGGCAGCTTTGACCGCCAGAACCAACACTGAGACTATTTTTCAAATGAGAAATTAACAAGTTATTCAGACTTTTTGTCTTTCCCTCTAATGGAGGCAAGCGTGTTATCTCTCTTGCTTTTACGGTAAACACTACCTTTATAACATCGCCATCAATCACCCAAGAAGAAAATGACTGACTGCGATTATGCGCTTCTGCCTTAATACAAAACAATAGTGGCGCAAAAGCAACAGTGACTATAAATAGGCGCAACCATAGAATCAAAACTTTACACATTATTTCATCCGCGAAATATTAGCCGTATTTCGCAATTGTTCGACATAATCACGTAAAATAGTTTCTTGTGATAGGCCATCAACCTTATTATCCGCACT
The DNA here is from genome assembly GCA_047637355.1 of Glaciecola sp. GTDB lineage: Bacteria > Pseudomonadota > Gammaproteobacteria > Enterobacterales > Alteromonadaceae > Glaciecola. The sequence goes on from JBLIKA010000047.1 coordinate 16,500, forward strand.
AAATTCAGTACCTTGGATAGCTTGGTATTCGACAGTAACCCCTTCAATCAATGACTCTATCATTGCTCCCCTAAGCCTACGGTCACTGCGCATTATGCCTTCGGTCAAACCATGCTGCACCAGAAGTTCTTCCTCTATCAACCGTTCCAATACCAATGCCCGATCATTATCGGTTAAAGGATCGCGTTTTTCACTGTCAAGCAACGTCAACGCTTTCTCATATTCAACGCGTAAAATATTCATATGGTTTACTTGTGCTATCACTGTATTTGGTAATGGCTCCAGCTTAATCCACTCCGTAACACTGATAAATCCCATACTAATTCCGACAACGGCTCCCAAGGAGGCCAAAAACAGAGGCTTTCTCATCAGTTTCACAAAAGTTATGTCTTTCACCAGAAGTATCATGGCGACCCTTCTAAATGGCTAGTATTTACGAATATTGGTGAAGACCAGGCTCTTTGCCCCTTCATAGTAAGACAATTATCATTTCGGTCGGTGCGATTATCACCATAGCAAGGGTTTATTTGATCAACGTTTCCATCACTGTTTCGCTTAGCACGCAAGTTCCCGCCATTGATCATCGGGCTAAGTTCTTCAATCGCTCGCACATAATAAACTGCGTCACGATCAGCTTCTATAAACTCCATATCACTGAATTCCACTGTGCAGCCTGAGGAACTTGGGGCACAGTCAAATACCTGCCAAATATCTTCGACCAATCCTTCGATGGCCTCATTCGCATAATTTTGCGGTCTGATACGCACTACCTCAATACGATCAATTAGGTAACGTTCATCCGAAGGGTTATAGCACTCTCCTCCTGATAGGTGCTCAAGACGTTTTTTTTGTAAGGCTTGTTCCACATATTTCGGACAACCGGGCTTTTGTTTAAATGAACCAATAGCAGTCACTTTAAAGTGTGGTGCTTTGCTCATTGTCACCTCGCTGCCCATTGGTTGAGGATGATCTCCAGCATTAATCAGATCAAACCAAAGCAAAATACGATGACCACTGGTTCCATAAACTTCTCGTTTAACTAATGAATTCCAAATAGCTGCTCTATCTCTTCCTTGCGCATGCACTGCGACAACACCACCGGCAGTTAAAAAAGACATTTTTCGTTCTTGCTCTGAAGCCGACATACTGCTTTCGCCTTCCGGGGTGAGTAATGAACGGGAGCTTGCAGCGGGTTTCTCTTTATTTCGTTCATAAATCAGCCAATCCCAAAATGGAGTTCGGCCGCCACGCATACCAGCATCTCCAGTACCTATACGAGGGAATTGTTTGTACCCATGACCAGGACGGGCGAAGTGACTGTCAGTTGAACCTATAAGCCCCCATTTATATCTCAGTGGGTTATTTAGATCGTCAAAATTTCGTAGTGCTAAGCCATATTGTACCGACTTTTTGGGTACATAGTTAAAAGCGGGTAGAAATACGTCACGCGCTTGACCAGCGTCTAACCAATCATCAACGGTGGAACCTGGGACACTTAACCAACCCGAGACACCCTCGACCTCAACATAATGCTGCCGTGCTTGTTCAGCCCTAGTGTTACAATCAGAATCACTGCCGCCAGATTTCTCACAACGTTGTTTTATAATAACCCCAGCCTGCCAGCAACTCGGCAAGTAATTCGACTGTGGTTCCGGACAATATACCTTTCCTTGTGCATCAAACGCCCGAGGCTGAAAATTGCGATAATTCTCAGAATTACCATGACCAGAATACACTTCAATCAAACGACCCCTTTTGGGATCATGGTTTTCTTTTGTTAACTGATGATCCCAACTCGAACCTGGTGGCGTGTAGATCCCCCATGACGAGCCATGAGGCACTACGAGAGAATCAACTCCCCATTCATCCAGTTTATCGTATAGTTCACCAGGTGTTGCTGCAGTTTCATAACAATTTACTGGTAATTCAGGGCTAGGAATACCTTGTGCGCAATCAGGAATTTGACGCAATTCATCCAGAAATGTTATCAATGTTTGGTAATAAGAGCTGTTTCCCATATCAAGCCATTTCAGCATTTTTGCTATTCCTTTTTTCCCAGACGATTCTCGTAATCCTTTGGTAGCTAGACCGGACGCTCCTATAGGGCGCGCTGGCAATAGTTCCTTTTCAGTATCCCTAAATAGCACATTGTGATGACCATAATGATCATCAGATGTATTGCCTATTTGAGACCACTCAAACCCCATAAAAGCTACCATATCAGGATTGTTCGCATCACCTGAAAGAGCATTACAACGACGAACGGCTTCTTGGGCATCACTCCATTGTTTAGGGGTATAACTTTCAGCGTGATCCGCGAGGAAAAAAAAGTCTAGTTGAGAGATATATCGGGCGTAATCGCAAGCTGCTGCTGGAGGGTATGCTCCCCTACTACCGTTCATAATCGGTAATGAGAACATAAATGCATCTAATGACCATGTAGTGTGTACATGAGTATCACCGAACAAAATTTGTTTGTTCGTCCCCGCAATTGAATCAAGTTCTTCTTGCGCACTTATGCGCGCCTCTGCCTGGAACTGTTTACGCAATATCAACTGTGCCTTTGGAGTAGGCACCGTTGTTTCAATTCCAACATGTAATGGGTCATGCTGATAATAGCCTTCGGGGTCAGGTACCCGCACGTAAATCCAGTAAAGAACTGTAATAATAGTAACCGCTAGCAGTAATATCCAAATCGATATTCTAATTAGTGTCCTAATTTTTGAGCTAACAACCGTCATTTCTATCCTCACTGAGTAATTTATTCATTGATTGCGGCTGATAATAAAAATTCTGCCTTATCACTTAACAACGAAGGGTCTATTAGACTTTGATTAACATTGATATTTGCTCCGACCCACAGCATGGCTAGCATTTTCTCCAAAGCCTGATCACGCCCTCTGCGCAGATACTCCGCCTTAACCTCTTTTTTTATCACCTCAAATTCTGGTACAAATGCTGGTGTTACATGTTTTACTTGAACCAAATAGTAACCGTCAGGACGATGAAATAGATCGGTCACTTCATTTTGATCAAGTTCCAACACCATACTTGCCAGAGTTGTACCCAAATAGCGCCTTAGCATATGTGCAGGTAATGGGGAGGAAGGCAAGTGACTGAGCAGTGCCGTATGCATAGAATTTGAAGGGCGTTCAGAAACCAACAAAGACAGACGCGCCTGTTGGGCTTCGGTCAATAATGCAAAGCGAAAAGCAGTTACAGCCACTCTTTTCGAATTCTCAAATACCATCTGGTGTTGTCGATAGAATGTTAACAATTGCTGATCTTCAACAGGCTTTTTCAGAAAATCTGTGACTACTTTATCTATCACCGCGTGTACCAATTGCTTTTTCAGTCCTGGATCTTTACTTTGGATCTCCAAAGATTCGATACGTTGCAGCAATAACTCCTCATCAATCAACAATTCAAGTACAGCGTGACGAGATTTAGTATTAAGGCTTTCATCTGATGTTTGCGTCAAACGCTTTACTGAAAAATTCAAATCTTGCAAAGTAATAGGCTGGTGATTCACCCACACCAAAACATCTTCATTCTGCATAGGGGGTTTGAGGAAATGGGAACCCAGTAATGCTAATCCTAACCCCATTAACGCCAACACACTTCGAGCTCCCACTGCAAAGCAATGAATTTTATTAAATGCTACTGTCATACCAAATAAGCCATAATCTAATTTTCAAAGTCACTACTCTATAATAATAATAAAGTATCAAAAATTTAAAATGTCCAATACGGACACTGATATCACAAATAAAGACATAGCTAATTTCACACTAATTAATTTATGTTGATTGAATAAGTTTTTATTCACAAGAGCATTATTCTTAAGTTTAAAAGTAAACAACATGTAAAAATATTTTGCTATATCTAATCCTATTGTTGTAAGGTTCAGTATAAATATTTAGCGTTTTGATTGTGTTTAACAACTTCAATCATGGCACGTAGATGCCGAATTGAGAGAAAACCATCACATCAGGTTAACTAGAATCATATTAACCGTGCATGATGAAAGTCTTAATCCACTGATTTTACAGCTTTATAGTTTACTATTTTCATCTTTGCATGGCATTTTGTCAGTGATTATAATATATCCATATCATGTGATGGACTGGCATATAGGCCTTAAGCACCATATCCAAGATGTTATTTCGTGAGAATGATGTATGAATAATTTAAATGTTAATCAGGGACTTGCATCTGTTCCCGCTGTAAAGCAATACTTGCGAGCAGCAGAAGCTTGCGGGGTTGATTACGCAATTTATCTAGAACAAGCCAATATAAGACAGGAAACCCTCAACAATAATAATGAATGGGTTCCTAGTGCCTCATTGGAGAAGTTATTAACCCTGTTGATTGCTAATTGTAACGATCCTTGTTTTGGGCTGCATACTTCGCGGTATGTCACACCTGATATGTATAGTGTACAAGGCTATATTACAATGAACTGCGCCACCATGAGAGAGGTTTGGGATCAAACCCCAATCTACGAAAAAATAGTAGGGGATATGGGAACTTCAAAGGCAATATATAACGACAAAATATCTTGCCTTCGCTGGAATTGCAACTACACAAACTCCGAGGTTAAAAGACAAGTTACAGAGAACGTTCTTGCTTCTTGGCATAGTTATTCAAGGCAATTTTTGCTTCCAAATCACCTTAACATTAAGCCAGTAAGAGTTTGCTTCACACATAGCGCTCCCGATGATCCCGCTCTACTAAGCGAATACGAAGAGGTATTTGCCTGTGAAATCATGTTTAACCAAGAATATAATTGTATTTGCTTAGAAAGTTGCTTTCTTGAGCTGCCATTTCCCCGTGCAAATCAGCAACTACTCAATTCCCTGCTTGAGCATGCCTCTAAAATGCTTTTTGAGCTTGATAAGAGTAGCACTTTAACCAAGCAGGTCAAAAATCTATTGCTACTGATGATCAATAAAGAAATACCTCGCCGTGAAACCGTAGCTAAACAATTATATATGAGCAGCCGAACTCTACAAAGAAAACTTGTAGAGGAAGGAACAAGCTACCAACATGTGCTAGACGAACTACGTATAGAATTGGCCTATCACTACCTTATTCAAACTAATTTTACGCTTGAGATGATAGCCGAAAAACTCGGTTTTACAGAGACTCGATCTTTTTATCGCTACTTTAAGAGTTGGGCCGGAAAGACGGCTGGTGAATATAGAAAAGACAGTCGGGAATAAAATTTAATACTGACACCAAAACCTATACGGCGACAGTTGATTACTTTCAATAAACTAGCCGTTTTCTATTACCTTAGAGCCACTAAGTCCATAAAAAGTAATATAAAGGTAACACAACATTGGTAAAATAAATTTCATTTGTAATCCAATTGTATCGGCTAGAACGCCTTGAAAAAGCGGTATTATTGCACCACCAACAATAGCTAGGCATGACATACCAGCTCCCTTGCTAGGGTAAAAACCAAGTTGGTTAATGGCAAGACTAAAAATAACCGGAAACATAATCGAATTACACAGGCCAATTAATAAAATAGACCACATAGCAAGAGGACCACTACCAATCATTGCAACGGTAAGTAATACAACCGCCAATAGTGAATTAAATGCTAATAATTTGCCTGCTACTATTTTCTGTATAATCGCGGCACCAATAAAGTGACCAACCATAGCACCGCCCCAATAATAAGCGATATAGTTAGCGGCTTCCGCTTCTGCCATTCCAGCTATATGTTCTTCACCTAAAAAACTTCCTATAGATACTTCTGCTCCAACATAAAGAAAAATACCAACAACACCTAGCACTAAATGCCGATGTTGAAAGATTGTCCCGTTGGCATCTGATGTGCTTCTAATCTGAGATTTTTATCCAATTTTAGGTAATTTTAAAGTTTTCTAAAATTACCTAAAATTGGATAAATTATTGAATTAATTGAAAATAGTTTTAACTATTAGCATCTTTATTTATATCCAGAAAAGACAAGCATTCTTGGTTTAAACAAGTGACTTTCTATTCGATTTATTTATTTATTGATAAATTTTATGGTTATCCCTTCTACTTACAAATTACTTTGATCAAATCACCAGAGCCGGTTAAAGAAGAAACTTGTCCTGGCAGTGGGACAGAAAAAGAGATTGGTGTAATTTTGGCGGCTTTTTCCTTGTCTGCAACAGGTATTTTGCTCATCATATATTCAGACAGTGCGGTAATCGTTAATGACGGATTAACACCGAGATTTCCTGGAATAACAGAGCCATCTAATACCCGAAGATTCTTATAACCAAATATTTCGCCTGATTCATCAATAACACCTGTGTTGGCATCTTTGCCAATCGCCACACCGCTCATAATGTGCGCTGTTATTGGTGTGCCTAACACAATTTCGGATAGTGCTGAGCCAGGTTCACCACCTAACTTTTCTGCATACATTCGAGTGGCTTTTTCGGCATTAGGAAATGATACCTTCAATTTAGTATCACCTTCTTTTTGAACGGCTGTAATTCCTTTTCTAAATAGTCGATACCAACGGCGACGCCATTCAAAATGTATAAAGGCTTCAGAAGATTGCATGACCAAAAATAATATTGATGACTTAGCTTTTCCTTTGGGATTAAAAACTTTCCACGTTTTAAGTGGATGTAATAGGGTATTAGCTACAAATTTTAAGAAACGCCTAAAACCTTCACCAGTCACCATTGGTACAAATGGAAAGTAGCGCCATGTAGCGTCACCATCATTACCAAAACGATTAATTTCCATGTTGGTATCGCTGTCAATACTTATAAACGAACTAATAAACAAGCCCGGGTTCACTTCCGCTTTCATGTTATTTGCTGTGGTTAAGGTTTCTGAGTTAGTACGAATCTGCTGGCCTAGCCAAGATGAAATATTCGGCAAGGTTTTGTACTGATCACGCATTTTCAATAACATAGGAACTGTGCCCATTACGCCACCTGATACCACTACACCTTTGGACTTAAGCGTATAAGTCCTGATGTTTTTACCTTTGCTTTCTATCACCTTAACCTGATACCCTTCACAGCCATCTGCAGCGCCAATAGGTTCAATAAGGACAACCTCAGAATCAGCCCTTATCTCTGCGCCATTGCGCTGAGCAAAAAACAAATAATTTTTCATTAACGTGTTTTTGGCGTTATGACGGCAACCTATAGAACA
>JBLIKA010000048.1:0-23641 GCA_047637355.1 Glaciecola sp.
GAACAACCGTCAGAAGGCAAAATTTTATCATTGGTTGCTGACGAAAACACCGAGATTATATTGTCAGATCTACCTGTGTTCGGCGCTAGTATTACTCTTAGAGAAGATATTGCGAGTTTACAAAATAGCATCGTCTACCCATACCAACTTATTGGTTGGATTGATTCCTCATCCCTAACTAAGTTGGCTTGTCTAAACCAACAACACTATTTTGATGCCGAGCGCTTTATTCGAGTCAAACAAAACCAATTATTCTTTTCTAAAACTGTCAAGATACATACAGTTAATGTCGACTTAAATAAATCTAAAGAAATTCTTACGTTTTCTCTTTACACCGCCCCCTTGAGGACTGTCGTCGTAAACATAAAATCATAACACGACTAGTTTAGTGCACTAATTCAGAGATCTAACTTTCGTTTTAAACCACTAAATCTGGTTGAAGTTTTTCCTATGCAATCATTAAGCACTGACAAGCTAGCTAGAATACCTATGCTCTTCTTCGCTCTGGTCACTCCGGTATAAAGCAATTCTCTACTTAAATGCTGACTACTATGGACCATTGCATTAGCCGGTAGTAAATTTGGCAATAAAATATCGACATGCTCAAACTCCGACCCCTGAGTCTTGTGAATTGTCATTGCATAAACCAATTCAAACGCAGGTAGTGAGGTAAAACCAAACGATAGTAGAGTATCAGGCATTTCTGGATTAGGAAAATATGCTAACAATTGGCCTTCTTCATTGGTCCATATAACACCAATATCGCCATTAAATAAATTCAACCGGTAGTCATTTTGAACTATCATAATTGGCATGCCGCGATACGTTTTCCCAATGTCGATATGCGAGAAACGTTTTCTTAGCTGTTGTTCAATTTGAGTGTTCAAAAATTCGGTGCCCAAACGACCTTTTTTAGTCGCAGACAACAATCTGTATTGCTGCAGTTGCCGCATAGCGTCGTTAACATTGCTACTTTCAAATATGCATGCGTAGCGCTGCGCAATTTGCTTTAGCAACTCGGCTTTGACTGTCCCTGTTTGTGTATAGGCATCTTTATGCCATTTTACTACTGGGGTCTCTGGTTCTGGTGTCAGCAGTGATAATTGCCCTGCGGTTGAATTGTCATCAAGCTTTGACATGCTGCTCTGATTGTTCTTAACAGACAACAACGCTGTAAACTGTGAAGACGGCCCCAGTAATATACTCTGTGCTAGTTGAGTTATCTCATTCTGTGAGCGCATGCTTTTTTGTAAAAACGTAACATGATTATAATGATACAACTCTGTATCTTTCTCTTTATGGTTTTCTTTAACGACAGTTCCACGTTGGGTAGCACTTAACTCTTTGTGACTATTATGAGTCACAAAACTAGGTAGTAGGCGATTTAGCAACGCCATATGTGATTGACTGTAAAGAGTGGAGTAATCACCTACTGTTAACGCATTTTGCCATGCTGCTTGATCAACCAAATCTTTTAGCAACCCTCCACTCTCGACCGATGGAAGTTGATTTGCATCTCCAATCAAAACTAACTTTGCAGTTTTAGGAAGCGCCCGCAAAAGCTTACTCATCATAGCTAAGTCAATCATAGATACTTCATCTATGACTAAAAAATCACAATCCAGTTGATTTTTATCGTTGTACCTTGGCTCAATACCATACAAACCTAAACCGAGCAGACGGTGAATGGTTTTTGCTTGGATCATCGGCAGTAAATCAGCAACCAACGTCGCAACTTGATTTTGTTTGTTGGAACCGAGTAATTGCGTAAATTCAGCCAAAATAGATTCATTCAGACGTTGGGCAGCCTTCCCTGTCGGCGCCGCTAGCATAAGCTTAGCCCTGTTGGGTAAGCCGTTCTTTTGTGTATATAACCAAGATAACAATAATCTTGCGACAGTGTAGGTTTTCCCTGTCCCTGCACCACCACTGATAATTGAAGTTTGCGATATTAACCCGTTAGCTACCGAAACTTGCTGCCAGTCGATGACGTGTTCACCTTTAACAGGAAAGAGCGTTGGCCAAAGCTCGTCAGCGCATTTTTGTAAGCTTATAAACGCTGGTTCAGAATCTACTATGCACTTCGTTTGTTGCTGTTTAAAAAAATCAGCCACTTCATTTTCGTAGTTTGCATAACGGCCTGTATATAGATTGGGTTGCGTCCATTGTATATCCTTTCGCTGTGGGTAAATGGAATGAAAACGTTGAATAATATCGCTAAGCTCTGCTTCTTTCGCAAATATAAAACCGGTTTTGTATGTTTTATGTTGCTTAGTAGACGTTGGTTCATATTGAATATTATCGGCCTCTGACCAACAGGTTTTTTCAGCGATCGCTTTAATATTAAGGCAGCTGTGTCCTTGCCTTTGGAAATATGATAGCGCCAATAGCACATGAAATAGTTGAGAAAGTGATTTTTGGTCGCTGAAAAAGCTATTTTCGGTTGCATGCTCATAACGTTTCATAACGGCATTATTAGCAAAATAATAATCAATAGATTTAATGTCATGCAATGCGATTAAGCAATCAGAGCAAGATGAATAAGCAATCTGTTTTGCTATGGATGAAGGAATAGAAAACAACATAACTTTATACCTCTTCCTTAGTCTGACTGAACAGCTCTTCTAGCAAGTCGATATATTGTGGATCTACCTTATCAAAAAAGACACCGCTGGATTCACCTGAATGTTGATTTTCGGGTGACATACCGCGCAAATATAGGTAAAAAACGCCGCCAAAATGTGCTTCAAATGAATAGTCACTAAGCTGCTGTTTTAGGTATTTATGCAAGGCCAATGAATATAATAAATATTGTAAGTCATATAGATGATGTTGATTGTTTTCATGCAGTTTTTCAGTGTTATAGTCTCTCGACGAATCCCCCAGATGTGTCGATTTATAATCTGCAACATAGTACTTTCCATCATATTCAAATATAAGATCGATAAACCCGTGCATCATCCCACTCAGCTCTGGAATATCAGCCATCGATATACTCAACGCTGGCCAGCCTTTATCTTTTTGTACGTGCTGGCGGTATTCTTGTAATATTTTCGCCACATACCTCACTTTTAAATGTGGCATTGGGAAGTAAAACTCGGCCTCTCGAATGGTTTGATGTACTTCCAAGTCGGCCAGGCAGAAATTATTAATAAGCGGTGTTTTCAAACAGTTCTCTAACCATTCAAATACTGCTTTAACCTCATTGTCGTCCAAGGCTTTATATTTCGATAACGCCACGACAGCAGCACTATCCCAATCAGGTGAGTGAAAATCAACCTGTTCTAAAATATCATGTAATAGATTTCCAGTATCGGCGCCTTTTTCAAGCTGGTATCTAATGGCGAAAGGGTTCGTACTAATCTCTTCTAATGCCAGTTCTGATACCCCGTCTGATGTTAAATCAGCATTAACAACCTTATGTTCACCTGCTGTTTCAATTGCATGCAATGAAATTTGATTGGGTGATGCCACATCATAATAGCTGTTATTTTCACTTTTATGAAAGCGCGATAAATTTGAAAATGAACTGATTATCCACGCCGACCGCTTAGCTAATTTTGCATCAACAAAAGGGGGAATAACAACCTCTGCAACCCCTTTATATGCGCTTGACGTAACAGGCGTTATATCAACATTCACTGCACTGCTATTGCTATTGCTGTGCAAAGTATCGTCGACTGATGCCTCATGGTCAGTTTCAAAAACATGCGTATTCATCCAATCTACTACTTTTGTATGCGCTGGGTCTTTAGATTTACAATCGTTTAACGTTTCCCTTGGGATCCCTAACGCTGAATTTAGCGCTGACTCACTATTACTAATATCATTGACTAAGCCCAAGTAACAACGATGCTCTGCTCGAGTCACAGCAACATACATCAAGCGTATTTTCTCGGCATGATCTTGCTTTGCATACTCGTCTAAGCTCGCATGCGTCGCACCTAATTGATAAATCGATTGACCACTTTGCATATCTTGATATTTAAAATGTTGAATGGTGCTTGTTTTTCTTTTACGCGGGTCTTTGTATTTATTTCCAAAGGGAACGAATACAATCGGGTACTCCAATCCTTTTGAACCATGTTGAGTCACTATTTTTATCAAATTGGCGTCACTCTCAAGGCGCAATTGCACTTCTTCATCTGCAACATGATCAAATATTTGATGGCTCAACCAAGCCAGCTGTTGTTCGGGTAATTTATTTAAAACAGCATTTTTGGCCATCGCTTCAGCCAAATGCATCATGTTCGTTAAACTGCGCTCTGCAGATGTTTGTGGCGTATAGTTTTCTTTAATTAGGCTCAGCAATAAACTAAATATACCGAGTTGTGCCCACTTTTCTTTTAATTCAAAACAAGCAACTACAAGCTTTTCCCACTCTGGATGCATTAGGTCAGAATGTAACTCGGCCATTACTTTCTGATGCTCGCAGGCAGAGGCGTTTATAGTAATGACCCGATTTAACAATGATGAGTTCGCGCCGGCAACTAACGTTGATCTATTCGTGCTATGTAAAATTGCATCTAACACTCGATAGAGTTCAGTTGCTTGAGACGTTGAAAATAATGCGGTTTTATCACTTAAATAAACCGACGTTAAGCCAACCTCATCCAGACTGTTTTTTACTAAGGTTGCCTCATTACGATCTTTCACCAATACGGCAATATCAGCTGGGACAACCTTACTATCACCAATTTTAGCGTCACCAAGTAGTCGCATTATTTCAAGAGAACTCCAATCTAAGATTTGTTGCTCTAACTCAACCTTCTTCCTTTTTGTATTGTCATTGCCACTTGAATTTACAATGCCATCCATAGCCAACATGTAAGTCATCGCAGTTCTTGAACCTAAGGGGTCAAACAACGGTGAATCTGCGGCTTTTGATTTGGATGTAGATTTGATAACTTCATAGTCAATGTCAAACCCAAACACCGAACGTGCTTGTTCTTGTTGTAATGAATGCCCCCAAAACAATCTATTATAACCGGTGACCATTTGTGCGCTTGAACGCCAGTTGGTGTCCATTAGCCAAACATGATCGGCGTCTTGCTTAGCCGCTAGATAGACAAAAATATCACCGCCCCTAAAGCCATAAATTGCCTGTTTTGGATCACCTATCATCAATAACAAACTATTCTTGTCTGCCTTTGGATATAGCAGGTCTAGTATCTGATATTGGTGGCGATCCGTATCTTGAAATTCATCCACTAGTGCAACGGGGAATTGCTTACGGATTGAATCAAGTAGATTTGCACCCTGACTTTGTAAGGCATTAGAAAATACACTAATAAGATCGTCAAACAGCACTACATGCGCTTTTTTCTTTGCCTCTTCGACACGCTCACGGATCGCATAAACACCCTGTTTTACAACGGCTAGTACTGCAGTTAATTGTGCATTTATTTCTAATTGCTTTGTACTTTGTTCAATCCACTTTTTAATGTCACCCCTAAGTAATTTTAGTGGCTCCAATATAGTTTTAGATTCAGGTGATGAGCGGAATCTATTACCATTAATAAAATCACCCACCTCTTGCGGCATGGTTAATAGTTGTAATAAATCGACATCGTCAGATTCCTGTGAGCCCGCAGCTTGCTGACCTGCTTCATTTCCAGCATTTGGCACTTTGCGCCTGGTCTCGTCAAGTTGTATGTAAGTTAACACTTGTTCAAACCAGCCAATTAATAAATGCCATTCTTGTGTGCGTTTTGCTTCATCCTTGTGCCCGAAAACAGAAGCGTTGAATAACAGCGTTTGGTTTTGTTGCAATTCGTTAAATAGCGTTTGAATAACATTCGCTTGCTCATGCAACTGCCGGGCTAAATTTGCGCTTTCATCTAACTGTACTTGCGCCATTGTTACCTGAGTCAAGACCAAATCTGATGAAATTGCAGTTCTAAATTCATTAAAAAAATTATCAGGAATGTGCCATTTTTTTGAAGATAACAAGCTAAAGCTCTCTTCATTTTTAGTCGTCACTCGCAAATAATCTTGCACACCTTGCATCATCAGTTCTGTTGAATCGGTAACTAATTCCAATTCTAAATCGGCATTTAACGATACCGCGAACTGTTTTAACACCCGTTGACAAAAACCATGAATAGTAAAAATAGAAGCTTCGTCAAGTGATAAAAGTGCTGATGTCAGCAAAGCATCGCCTTCATCAATACCCACTCTATCGACTAGAGTTTTTGTGAATTCAGACGGTGCATCTGCACGCCATTCATTATGTATTTCAAGCAGAAATGCCGCAACTCTGCCCTTGATTTCCTCGGTGGCTGCCCGTGTGTATGTCATGACCAAAATTTCTTGCACTGATAATTTTTTTTCAAGAATTAAACGAGCATATAATCGCGTGATATTGAACGTTTTGCCTGTCCCTGCACTTGCTTCTATTAAATGGCGGCAGTTCAACTCAAGATTCAGAGGATCAAGTTGTAACATAAATTATCCCTTCGCCTTTTTGGCACTTTTAGTCTTCATATGTTTCTTTAAAGGCTGATAAATCGACAACAAATCTCGCAGGGTGCCTTCGTCTTTCTCAACGTGATGAGGAAAATAATGAGTAAAATATTTATCAATAACAAACTGTGACGGAAAATTTCCCGCATCAAAAAATGCCGACCATCTATTTGAAATTTCAGGGTGTTGATAGTAGTTTTCAACATTTGCTGAATTAGGCTCAAAGTCAGGATCTGACTTTATACCAGACATCAATTTATCAGCCAGGTCTGGCGCAATTAACAATGGACTGGCATTGCCGCGATTAAATACATCCAGTAAATTCGATAAATAGGCTATTGCCTGTTCTTGTTCAATACAGGTAAATTGTTCTGTTTTAATCGATACCGTTTTTGACTGCGCGTTTGTAACAATACAAACTGCATGAGTCCTTAAGCTAGGTTCAACAAATTGAATATCCTCACTATCGTTATTGCTGCCGGCATCAACAGTTTTCGTAAACGCGCATACAATAAGATGCTTTATCCAAGTACCAATAAGGTGGCGAGAGCTATTTCCACTCAGGCTATAATCGAGAGCACCGCCAACGTTGGATAAATCAAAATGAAAATCAATTAACGCATTTGAAATACTCAATTGGCCACTGAGTACTTCATCTGAGACATAGGTAGCCAACTCCGTTACCAGTTTTTGACTGAGCTCTGAATTTTCATCAATGAGTCCTTCCGTATTAGGATAATCAGGTAAATTGCCCGATAACATCAAACGCGTTTTCATTGCATCTAATGCGTCTTGTTTTTCCGATTCGGAAAAGCCTAGGCGCTCACACTCCAGCAAACAGTCGATAAAATCCGACTTCATTAAATAAACATCTAATCCGTTTTCAATAAAAGGCTCTGTATCCGATAGTCTTGATTCAATATCATCCAGCCAGAGACCTTGGCTATTATTTGCAAAAAACTCAACCGGCTTTTTAAAAAACCTCACCAAATCAGCCAGTCTCACTTTTTGCTTGACCCGTAGCTGCTGATTTTGCTCGGTAATTACGGCCTCTGTCGTCAATTCATCAATAGTTACCGGTACGTCTGGAGCTTCTCGATTGTTGTTTGACGGTTGGGCTGTAAGCATTGAAGACCCAATGTTATCAACTGAATGCAAGCTAGTCATCAATCTGTGCCAACCCTTATCGAAGTTTTGTTGCACATTTTGTGACACGTCATCACTGTTATTTTGCGGAGATAAGAACCCATTAATACTGAAAGGATGCAGAGGTTGCTGGATGACCCTATCGAATTGATGATACTTTTTTAAGTAAGCCAAAAATTCGCTTAATACCAAACTTGGCTCTCTGATTTTATTGTCTCTTATCCCTCTGCCTTGGTAGCTTAGATATAATGCAGTGCGTGCCGACAAAATGGCTTCTAAGAACAAATATCTATCGTCACCTCTGCGCGATCTATCGCCAATTTGTCTTCCTAGGTGATTAACTAAGTCCATATCAACGAAAGTTGATTGTCGAGGGAACTCGCCATCGTTTAATCCTAAAACAGCAATAATTTTGAACGGTATACTGCGCATCGGCATCATTGAACAAAAAGTGACTTGACCTGTCATGAATTGGTTTTGACTATCAGGTGAGGTAAAAGCATGTTGCAAAGCCTGACGAAGTGTTTGATAGCTCCATTTCCTTTGAGGAGAGGATTCTGTATCGGTAGGTAAAGATGAATCAGGGTGGCCACACAATGACATTTGATAGTGTTCAAAAAACTGACCTAGTGTTTTTGTTATCGTCTGCGATGCGTATTGCTCTACAGAGCCAGCATCGAATAAATTATCTCTCATTGCAAACAGGAAAGCCTTCCATTCATCCATACTACGCGAACGTTTAAGGGAGTCGCCATAGCTCGCTAGCTTCTCCAACAAATGCAGCAATTTCCCGAAAGTTACACTAAGCTGTCCTTCTACTTCATTGAGGGCTAATAATTTGTCATCAATTAATAGATCGTTGTCTGCATGGCTAAAGCCCTCTAATAACCGGCTCATACCCCAGTGCCAAGTAAACACGTCATTGGCATTATCAACACCTAATATGGACGATTTATGCTCGGCATCTAAACCCCAGTGAATGTTCGACTGCTCAACCCAATAAGCAAACAAATCTAGTTCTGATGTTTTAATATCATATTTTTGCATTACCGCAGGAAGATGCACAAAACTTAAAAATTCGGTCACACTAAAGCGACTATCAGGCAACGACAAGAGCTGCATAAATGCAGCAACCAATGGGTCTGCGTCTAGCGGATTACGATCCGCAATCGAACATGGAATGCGCTGTTTATCAACATTATTAAGCTCGGTAATACTTTTACCAAATACCGCTTCAATATAAGGTGAATAATTTTCAATTGCAGGACACATGACCAGCACGTCACGCGGGCTAAGATCATCATCTATACTAAACTGCTGTAGCAAGTAGTCATGCAACACCTGCACTTCGCGCAATGCACTGTGACATGAACGCACCACTAATGAATCATCTTGCAGCGCCTTTGCTGCGTCCACCAATTGAGAGACATCACCAGTCTCCCCTTGTAAAATATCACACTGAATTTGATGTAATAATGTATACGATGAATTTTCCTGTGGATAATCCGTATCAAATGCACTTATTTCATAGTGCGAAGATTGTGATAATAAATTGAATAAATCTTTGCCTTGTTGACCCAAGTTTCTTAGTAATGGGTTAATCGATTGTTGTTCAACCCACGCATCGATTCTTCCCTGTTGCAGTTGTTTAGCTAAGGTTCTGTCTGATACTGCATCCCCCCAATAATCAACACATGGATTCAAATGAAAAAAGTGAATTTGAGTGTATTCAGCGATTTGATTAAAAAAGGCAAGAGTTTGGGGTGCCATTGTGTTGATTGCGAAAAAATACACTTCGCTTGGCAGTAGATGGCTTTTCTTATCCAGCTGTTCTAAGGCTAATAACTGTAATCTAACTGGATGATTGGGCTCTTCCTTAGCTAGCTCTCGCCATATCCAGCGTTGCCATGTTTCGTGCTTAAGAGCAACTTTATTTGGCTCCTGCCTCCCATCCCGACTGCAAATGCTAGTGGAGTTAGCGGTTAACAACGATTCGCCCTTCTCCCAAGCAAGCAACCAATCTGGCCTAAACATTAGATATTGCTCAAAAGTGTCGGCAATCAATCTACTAATATTAACTCTCTTATACTCAGCGGTTGCGCTGCTCTCTTCTCGCCAATAATCGATGAGTGCAGCATCAAAATTTTGCTGCTCAAAAGCATCTGAACTTAATAACCGTTCAATGCGCCACAGCATTACCTCGCGCTTGTATGTCGATTGCATTGGCACCTTGTCATGCCCGAGAATATCGCGACAAAGTTGCCACACAAAACGAGTTGGCATTGGGTAGTCAATATTCATTGCTATCCCTGCATGCTCAGCCAACTGCAAATTCAGCCAATGTTGCATACCAGTACTTTCGACCAGTACTGTTTTGGCTTGCAAAATAGGTTGCTGGCTGCTGCTCATAACGGCTTGCAATAAGTAACTTAAATGCTCTAATTTGTTTGAAGGATAGAGTGTTAGCAAGGCTGATTTTTCTTATTATTGTTCAACGAGAGAAGAGTATACTATGACATGAATAGGCGATTCTTAACACTAGGATGTGATAAATATCGTTATCAAAAAAAGGCAGAAAAAACTCGGTAGATAAGGGATTATTACCTACCGAGCAAAAGGTGTTCCATGCCAACGCACCACACAAATAATGCAAAGGATGTTAAACGAACACACACAACACGAATTACATTGCAAAATTACAGCCAGTTTTTTTTAATCAATAAAATCATAAGGATAAGATAAAAACACTGTAAAACCACCAGCATAATGATGCCTTGTAGTGCAAAAACATTCTTTAATGCACAATAGTAGTGCTGAGTTACTCAGTGTTAAAAGACAGTGTTCAAATGCAGTATTAAAATAACCCATAAACAGCTACACTATTGCCCTATAAATCTGCTACCCCCTTTTTGGGTTGTCAACTTAACTAAAATTCAAAGGAAGATTGATGTTAACAAGTACTCAACTTAACACCATGCTTAATCTGCAAGATGGCATGAACAAAAAAGTCAATCCACAATGGTTAACTGCCGGTTATAGCTATTTAAGAGCGGCTATGATCGAATCAGTAGAAGCAATTGAACATCATGGTTGGAAATGGTGGAAAGCACAAAAATTAGATCTTCCTCAGGTACAAATGGAGTTAGTGGATATATGGCATTTTGCCTTGTCTCACATCATTATTCAGCATGACGGCAACATTAATTCAGCCTCAAATGCCATTGCAAACGCACTTTTAGAGTCACATACAGAAGTGACATTTGATGGCAATAAAATTAACTTTAGTGAAGCAACACTGGTAGAAAATTTAGAACTAATGGCAGGCTTATGCGTTGCTAAACGTTTTGACGTGCCACTGTTTCTAAAAATTGTAGAACAAGCTGAAATGGACGCAAACGCTTTGTTTTCTCAATATGTTGGTAAAAACATTTTGAATTTCTTTAGACAAGACCACGGTTACAAAGAAGGGACGTACATTAAAGAGTGGCATGGTAAAGAAGATAATGAACATTTGGTCGACGTGTTGGCGGAAACTGATAGTAACGTAAACGACTACGCAGATGCGATATATCAGCAACTTAAAAATAGATATCCGAGTTAAGGCCGCTAGTCTTTATAAACAAAAATGGCTACTTAAAGTAGTAAGTAGCCATTTTGAAAATAAATGCAGCGAGTGCAACAAATTCGCTAGCTATCTAGCATGTTAAACCGAGTAGCTGAATATACTCCGACACACTTTATTTATAATCCTCAAACAACACATTCAGTAGTAACAATTCTAATCGTTCCAGACCACGTCTTCTTTATGATCAGTCAATATTATAGACTTGAATTTTTCTTCTATTACGTGACGCTTTACCTTTAACGTTGGCGTTAATAGATCATTCTCTATGGACCATTCATCCTTAAATATGACAATTCTGTCCAATCGTTGGTGACTTTCAAGCGTGCTATTAACATTAATAAGAGTTTTACGCAGGCTCTCCACAATACCCTCTTTATTGTGCTGTCTTGCCTTTTCAGAGAGCACGAGCAACGCAATCGGCTGCGGTAAGTTTGTACCGGTAACACAAACTTGCTCCACAATCGGGTTTTCCATTAGCTTTGCTTCAATTGGCGCAGGAGCTACATACTTACCTTTCTCTGTTTTAAAAATATCTTTTAATCGGCCAGTAATTGTTACAAAACCCTCAGAGTCAATTGTGCCTTTATCACCAGTCCGCAAGAAACCGTCATTCGTAAATACACCCGCCGTCTTTTCTGGCTCTTTATAGTAACCTACCATATTGCATGGAGAGCTCACTTGTATCTCGCCATCCTCAGCAATTCTGACATCAACCCCATCGTATGCTTTTCCTATACAGCCTATTTTATCGACCCTAAATGGAACACTACTTGTACCATATGCGCTATTTTCAGTCATACCCCAACCTTCTGAGATATCAATGCCAATGGTATGAAACCACTCAATAGTTGCAGGCGCTAGGGGGGCGGAACCAGATGCCCATAATCTAGCAGAACCTAAGCCCATTTCGTTCCGGATCTTTTTGGCTATTTTTTTGCCTACTAAAGGAATACTTAGCAGAAAGCTCAACTTTTTTTGCGGTAATGTAGCTAACACACCCAGCTGAAACTTGGTCCACAAACGCGGAACAGAAATAAATAAAGTAGGCTGACATGCATTTACATCTCTTTTAAATGTATCCAAAGACTGGACAAAATATATTTGCATTCGAGAGTAATAGCTAGCAAGTTCAACCAACACTCGTTCAGTAATATGTGCAAGTGGCAGATAACTTAAAATTCGATCAGCTTCATTTACCGACATCGCGCTTAATGAATTACGCGCAGCCCAGCAAATGGTGTGGTAAGTGTGAACGACGCCTTTAGGCTGCCCAGTGCTGCCCGACGTATAGATAATTGTCATAATTTCGTTCATATCAGGAAGCGGGTTATCATTCAACGGCTCGACAGCAGTAAACTCTTCCCAAGCAGTTCCAACGGCACCACGATAAGGAAATCCTACTTTCTCTATACTAGCAGGCACAGCTTCTTCTTGTGATTTGTAATTGTCTAATATACCGACAAAAATTAACTGGCAGTCGGCATGCTCTAACACATAACTGATCGTCTCTTTACCTGCAGTGGAAAAAATTGGCACAGAAATATGACCTGCCATCATAATTCCTAAGTCAACAATCATCCAATGCGCGCAATTTTTTGACAAAACAGCTATACGACTGCCCTTTGGATAATCTTTTGCTAACAACGCGGCAGCAACTTTACGTGCTTCTTTTGCCGTCTCACTCCAAGTAAACGTGAGTTCACCATCACTTGTTGGTTGAGTCATATACAGACTGTCGGGAGTCTCTTGCTCCCATTTATAGAGCATTGATAAAGGGGACGCCACACTTTCCTGAGGAATCAAATCGGCATTATCTATTGGCATAAACCATCCTGTCATTTACAAGTTATTCACATGTTTATAATAATGCGCGATTATTAGGAATATACAACCGATTTTTACATTCGCTATAATCAATTTTTTTCGAAGGGTGGTTTTATTTACAAACATTATTGCCGATGAAAATAAAAGTTGTTTTTACTAAAAACAAGCGATTACGACCAGTTAGAAGGGGTCAATTTTATAGGATAACTTGTATGACCAGTATTTTTAGCAACCCATCATAACAATGACTTTTACTGCCGGATTCAGAAAAGTGATAGTCTTGAAATAAATGACAATCGATTTTGCTCAAATGATTTGCGTACTCTCTTATTTAACGGACTTTAGCAACGTATCTACATTAAATGCTGACTTTTCTCGTCATTTTAACACACAGTAATCACTATCGTGTCTATACAAGTACTTAAAGACAACAAGCACAGCTGCGCTTAATTTTGTCCATTTTTCCAATCCCAGGGTTAAAGGTGTTTGTCGGATCGAGAAACTCATAGAAAGCTTTTAAATCAGATTCTGCTTCGTACAGGTGCCCAACATTATGTTCTGCTGGATACTTAGCCCCTCGGCTATTCAAAAGAGCTAGCATTTGCTTTTTTACTTTTTGCGCATCGACTCCCTTTTTCAGAATATAATCCTGATGAAAAACATAGCAAAAAAAGTGACCATAGTAGAGCCTCTTATCAATCTGTTTAATCAATTCTTCTGGTAATTTTTCAAGCCAATCAATTTCATTTCTTGGCAACGCAATATCCAAGGCTAAAATATCACCAACGTGTTTTGCATGCATTGTGTGGTAACGAATCGCGGCTCCTGCAGCAGCGAAACGATGCAAATAAGCGCGTTTTGCCTCATTCGCATCACACACAATGAAGCTGCCTGTTTTTGATTTACTAAAAAATTCTAACAAGAAATTTTCAGCTTCTGCAATTCCCTCATTACTCATCTTTAGAATAAGGTGATGCTCGTAATCTTGACGATACTTAAGTAAGCGCCGCGGAATATGCTGTGGAAAGAAGCGACTCACACCCTGCATGCACTTATCAGTCAATGCCTTCGGTAACCACTTCACCTTATTCAGCAAGGCATCAACACGTCCTTTGATAGAAAATAAACGAGGTAATTGATCGGTTCCTAGGTGCAGTACGCTTAAAAATGTATCTTTGCCATATTTTTGTGAAATATCAAAAATATCTCGGTGCATGTACTCACCCACTTCAGGCATATTAGTTAGCCCTGACAGCATTTGTACTCTAAGTTGTGCTAATTCTTTGGTATCATTTGTTCCGATATAGAAGGTTTGTTCGCGCTTTGCAACCGGATAAGTATCTAGACGAACCGCAAATATCGCTAGCTTTCCAGCGCAGCCACTTGACTCATAGAGACGCCGTTTGTCAGCATTAAATCGACTAGGTGAATTCGCATTAACGTCTCTAATACGCGCTATATATTCTTTGTCCGATGCCATTTTATGGCTATGAGGAACCGCTTTATTTACAAAATCCCCTCGCTGCAAATTGGTCAAGATAGATTCAGGACAATCGCCAAGTTCAATTCCTAAGTGATTAACCAGTATCAATTCACCATGCTCATTCACTTGCGCATATATTGAAAGTTCGGTAAAAGCGGGGCCACGTTTAACTAAAGCTCCGCCGGAATTATTTGCTACGCCCCCGACAATCGATGCACCTAAACAAGAGGAACCTATAACAGAATGAGGAGCGCGACCTATGGCAGCTAGCTGTTTTTCCAGTTGATGTAACGTGGCTCCAGGAAGACTGATAACTTGCTCTCCCTCATTAATTAGAAAGAGCTTATCAATTGCTAATGTGTTGATAACAATAACGGCCCTATCGTAGTCATCGCCGCACGGAGTTGAACCTTCAGTTAACCCAGTATTGGCCGCTTGCATAACAATAATAGTGTTGGCTTTTACGCAAATTTGTAGACTTTGCCACAATTGCAATAATGTTTCAGGAAATATAACCGCCAGTGCGCTGCCGCCACCAGACCGCCATCCTTTTCTGAAATGCGCGTTGCTTTTGGGATCGGCTTTAATGTTTTTTTCAGATAATATGCTGGTCAAATCAGCCAAAACAATGTCATCACTCAAGCGCGTTTCTCGGCGATTATTGACGTTGGCTGAAAAGGCATATTTATCGGCGTGCATAGCAGCTTTACTCCATTTATCATACATTTCTTCTTTTGAGCATACCTGCGTAGCTCAAAACTTAATACACCAACTTATTCTCATCGCAAATATTCAACAATATCAAGGTTTGATTGATTTGTTCACCTCAGTTATATCTATTCTGCCGACTTTAACTGCATTTTTAATTAATTTAATAGATGGTGCTAATTGAAATAGGTCCCCATTCAATCCAACAAGTTGCTGTTGAACGCCCTGCTTTTTAGCTATTAACGCATTTGCTCGAAGATGCTCAGGCTCACCATGCACAGGAATAGCAACTTTCGGAGAAACCCACTCATACATATCACTCAAGTCATGTTCATTCGGATGACCTGACGCATGTATTGTATATTTAGCTTGTGCTGATTGTATAACGATAAGGCCTTTTGTTTTGAGGTTTTCGACCATCTTATCAATCGCTTTTTCATTTCCGGGAATTGTAATTGAACTAAAAATCACCGTGTCACCTAATTCTACTTCGCAATCTGGGTGAGAATCCCCAGCCAGTCTACCCAAGGCTGCTCTCGGCTCTCCTTGACTGCCTGTTGCAACAATGAGTACTTCATGTTTTGGTAAATAACCAATATCTCGTCGATGAGAAATTTTCAGTTCATCCGGCCAATAGCCTGTCGTACGGGCAATACTGTACATATTTTCGAGTGAGCGTCCCAACAAGGTCATGTATCGCCCAGTCTCTGCTGCGACTCTGGCTAAACTAATTAGGCGAGCCACATTACTACCAAAACAAGTAACAATAGCGCGTCCCTTGCACTCTTTAACGGTCCGCAACAACCCTAATTCACAATCGCCTTCCGACAATGAATAGCCTGGACGTAACGCATTGGTGGAGTCACACACCATTGCTGTTGGTTTTAACTTAGCAAGTTGCTTAAAAGGTCTGGCGTCAAAAGGCTGATCAGTTATTGGATTAAAATCTATTTTCCAGTCGCCGGTATGAAAAATAGAACCAACCGAGGTTTGAATGAACAACGCCTGCGCATCCGGTAGCGAGTGCGTTATAGATAACCACGTTATCGTGAATGGCCCGATATCAATTGTGCTTCCGGGTTCAACAATAATAATTTTAACAAGCGCAGCAATTTCGGTCATATAAAGTTTTCGCCGCAGTACTTCGGCAGTAAACTTTGTTGTGTAAATCGGGCATTTGAATTTGTTCCACAATGCCGGCAATGCCCCTACATGATCCTCGTGCGCATGAGTGATAATAATGCCACACAAACTCTCTTGCCTATTTTCAATAAACACCGGATCAGGCGCAACCATATCAACGAGCTTAGCAGAAGGGTTTTGGTCATCTAATCTATCTAACGGTGATCTGAAAGTAACTCCACAATCAACCATGAGCCAATTATTATTATGACCGTATAAATTCATATTCATTCCTATCTCGCCAGTCCCTCCCAAGGGTAGGAAAAATAAGTCTTTGTTCGACGGCCGAATAGTTCGAAAGTAGTTAATGGTGACCTCGCGTACAGATTATGAAAATTTTCATTAAATTTATATTACAAAAGTTTAACTTAAAAACAGTGATTTACGGTAAACCGATCAAAAAAAATTAAAGTATTTATTTGTGTAGCTTAAAAGTTGAAAAAACGCCGTTACTAAAAATGAAAAAGGAACTATCATGAAAACTACACCACAAGTTAAATTACTGATACCTGTTATATGCTCAGCATTCTTATTGTCTGGATGTTGGTTAGATGATGATGACGACGAAGTCGTCGAACTTGCGCCACCACCTGTTGTAATCGTTGCAAATGCAAATGTAAGAGTTGTGCATGCATCACCTGACGCACCGACCGTCGATATTATTTTAGATGGCACACCGGTGAGCTCTAAATTAGATATCGATTATCAAGATGCCTCTGCTTGGGTTGAAATTCCTGCCAGCACTTACGATATTGCTGTAGAAGCTAATCTGCCAGGGGATGATGCAAACGTATTAGCATTATCAGCAACACTCGCTGGTGACCAAACGTATACTATTCTCGCCATTGGTTCTGTTGCACAGGGCACGCTTGAAGCGTTGTTAGTCGAAAACACATTGACTGCTGTTACTGACGGTAACGTCCGAGCTCAAGTCGTACACGCCGCACCCAATGCACCCGAAGTTGACGTATACGTAACTGCTCCAGATACCGTATTGTCAACAGAACAGCCACTTGCAACACTTGCCTATAGAGCGTTTACAGGTCAGGTTGAAGTCCCTGCTGGTGACTACCAAATTAGGATTACGCCAGCGGGTTCAACAACAGTCGTGTTTGATTCTGGTACGCTTTCACTAGAAGCTGGCTCAGATTTATTAATTTCAGCCACACAAAATGTGGTAACAGGTTCATCTCCAGTATCACTAGTAATAGCGACGGGAGCTGGTTCAGCAACATTATTAGACAAAGACACTCCAGCTGAAATTCGAGCTGTACACGGTGTCGCTGATGCGCCTGCGGTAGATATTATTGCAAATAACGCATTAACGCTTTTTGACGGAGCTGCGTTCAAAGGCGCAACAGGTTACATCGAAGTTGCTGCCGGTGATTATCTTATTGATGTCGCCGCTGACGCTGATAACACTGTTGTTGTAATAGATGATGCTCCTATTTCGTTAACAGCTGGAATGCGTTACACAGCAATCGCTAATAACACCCTTGAGAATATTGACTTAGACTTGATCATTGATACACCTCGAAAGATCGCTACAGCTGTTCAAGTTCGAATTTTTCATGCCTCACAAGCAACTCCTAATGTTGATATATATGTAACGGCGGATGGAGAAATTGCAAATGTTTCGCCAGCATTTTCGGATGTACCTTATGCAACAGGTGCATTAGCGGAGACTGGATATGTGCAATTACCTGCGGGAGATTACGTTGTCACGGTAACTCCAACGGGTACAAAGACCGAAGCTATTGAAACGGGTGTTTTATCTCTTGTCGCTGGTGAGATATATACGGCCTTTGCAGTTGATGGTGATATGGAAGGTGATGCACCACAACTGATCCTGCTAGATGGCTTTGTTACCCCAGTATCAGAGTAAACATTTTTTTACCCCTATAGTTAACGTATGTTGACTCCTGGCATCTAAAGCTGAGCGTGTTGCTCAGCTTTTTTTTGCTCAATAAGGGGCTGATTGTTTTGACACTTTATACATTTACTGTAAATAAACAGCATTCATTATAAAACCTTAAGCATCACTTAAGTATTCAGTTATAATATTATGCTATACCCAGTTTATAAATTTAGCGTATGAGACTATTATTAGTTGAAGATGACACTCGACTTGCCGAAGAGTTAAGCAAATCATTGCGACACAAAGGTTATGCTATTACCCATATGCCCACAGCTGAAAGTGCGATGGGTTCGCTGGCGAGTAACGAATTCTCAATGATGATCTTAGATTTAGGCTTACCTGATATGGACGGCATTGATCTATTAAAAAAAGCGAAGAAAAAATACCCTGATTTGTCTATTATTATACTCACAGCTAGAGACACGACTACTGACAAGATAGATGGTTTAGATGCTGGTGCTGATGATTATCTTGCGAAGCCCTTCGATATTGATGAACTGTTAGCCAGATTAAGAGCAATGGAGCGTCGTTTAGGTACCGCAACATCTTCATTAATCGATATCAATGAAGTAAGTTTAGATATCGCGTCGCACGAACTTGGTGTCGCTGGTGAAAAGGTTGAACTGCCGCGCAGAGAGTTTATGTTGCTCAAAGCTTTAATGGAGAACCACGGCAGAATCCAAAGCAAACAGCACCTCGAAAAAACACTATACGAATGGGGTGAAGAAGTGAGTAGCAATGCGATAGAAGTGCACATTCACAATTTACGAAAACGATTACCTGACAAATTTATAAAAACAATTAGAGGCGTAGGTTATAGTGTTCCTAAGCAAGCAAGGTAAGTATGTATAGCATCAGTAAACAGCTTACTCTACTACTTATTTGCTCTCTAACACTGGTTGTATTCAGTGCGGCAATTCAGGGTTATCGATCCAGTACAGATATATCAAGCAGGACTTACGATGACGAATTAAAGGTTGTCGCACAAGGCCTTGTTCCCATTGCTATCAATTGGGACACCAATGGGGCTAACGAAGGGATAGAGCAGCCTGGACAAATCCTAAAGTCCAAAGAGGCTTTGCCCGAGTTAACAGCTCAAAGTTTTAAACAAAGTGTCGAATTTGCCTACCAAATTGTGGTCAATAGCAAAGCGGTAATCCGCACTGAGAACACTCCAACAGAGCCCATAGGCGAATTAAAACACGGATTTTCAGATGTTAGCTTTTTGGGTAAACGCTGGCGTCTGTTTACCATTGAATTTACTCACAATGAATGGATATTGGTAGCTCAACAACGCAAGCTACGCGGCTTGATTGTTGAAGAGATGATTTTAGCTGCAGTAAAGCCCATTATTTGGGTTATGCCTTTTTTAGGCTTGCTCATATTTTTCATTACCACTAGAAGCCTAGCGCCGCTAAAACAGTTATCGAGAGATTTACAAAAACGCCAGTCGACAAATTTATCTCAATTGAATATCAACAATCGAAGCACTGAACTTGAACCGGTTATTCAAACACTGAATTTACTGTTTGCCCGTTTAACTTCATCCTTTGAGCGCGAGCGGGAATTTGTGTCGCATGCAGCACATGAGTTGCGCACACCGCTGAGTGTGATGAAAATTAATTTGCACAACCTGCAGAACAATCCAAGTGACATAAACACCGACTTGCCGAAACTACAAGAAGATGTAGAAAGGATGATACAGGCAGTCAATCAACTACTGATGCTGAGTAAAACAAACCCTGAATTATTGCTGCAGGACAAAGAAAAAGTCGATTTATTAGAGATGTGTCAAAGTGTTATCGGTGACCTGTATCCGCACATTGAACAAAAGCAACAAACGATTGAATTGCTTGGTGAGCAGCAATTTGTATTTTCTAAGCCTTTTCTAATGCAAACGTTAATTTCAAATTTAATCACAAATGCTATCAAGTATTCACCTTTCCAAGGACAAATACGTGTTGATGTGAATAAGGTTGGCACAAGCGTTTTGCTTGCTATTGAAGACTCGGGCCCGGGCATTCCAGTCTCTATGCGGGAAAATGTATTAAAGCGTTTTTATCGTACTGATGACGCTGTAAATAAAGGAATTTTAGGTAGCGGTTTAGGCTTAACAATTGTGGCTCAGATATTAGCTACGCACGGTGCCACACTTACATTTTCAGATTCAGACTTAGGCGGCTTATTAGTCCAAGTAAAGTTTACAATTGATGATGGCTTACCTCTGTGATTATGCATAATAAGCGCATTTATAAGATATTAGTCGCCTCAGTTTGTGCCTACTTCAGCATAACTGCAGCCTTTGCAGCTAACGTTATTACCATTGATCTGAGAGATAACATTTTTGAACCCAGCGTTATTACTATTTCTGAAAACACGAAAATAAAATTAATTATCGTTAATCATGATGATTCACCTGAAGAGTTCGATAGCTTCGATCTCAACCGTGAAAAAGTCATTTTTGCTAATTCAAGCGCAATTTTATTTATTGGCCCACTACCAAAAGGCACCTATCACTTCTTTGGCGAATATCATCCCGAGACCGCAATAGGCAAGGTCATCGTCACTAACTGCGAAACAATGCGAATCGAATCGTCTGAGGAAATAGCTACATGCTGATAAACAGTCTACTTCTATTTATCGAGGAAACATTACCCATTTTTATTTTGTACGCTTATATTTGTGCTTGGCATTCCTTTTTCGACGCCAATAAAAAGTCAGTGCAGTTAGAAACTAAACAAGTCAAACACTTGGCTGTCTGGTTCTTTACACTTAAGCAAGACCATCACTCTTTTTACTTTTTTAGCATAATCTTGGGGCTTTTATGTAGCGCCATTCTAACCCATTTTCGTCCTTGGTTAGGAATGACACTTGAGGGTATTGGCTATGAGATATTACTGATTGGCGTATCCCTCAGCCTAACAGCCAGCGTCATATTCGGACAAACCACAAATAATGATCTTGTCCGTAAATTATTATTTAGTTTAAGCCTATTTTTGTTAGTACTCCCCCATGCCAGTGACTTTATTGTGTTTTTTACATCGATTGGACAAACGCAATTGCACGCGAGTGTTTATGTTGGTGTAAGCGTCGGTTTGGGCATTTGCATTAGCATTAGCTATCTTCTTTTCTTTGTATTTATAAATATAGATAAGAGTCTGCCGCTCAAACTGGCAATTGCCCTATTTTTAGCTGGGCAGTTAAGTAATATCGTTACGGTGTTGCAGCAAATTGATGTGTTATCTTCGTCGCTCCCTCTTTGGAATACCAACAATTTAATTTCTGATAGGAACGAATATGGTCAGTTTTTCCATGTTCTTATTGGATATGACGCAACGCCTACGCTTGTCTATTTAGCTGTTTTTGGTGCCTCTACAATTATCATTTTTACGCTTTTAATGAGAACTAAACTTATTGAAGGTAAAAGTACCATTCACGGAGTTGTTCAATGAAACATATAACCGCATTTTTTATGTGCTTATGTATTATTATGCAAAACGGTATTGCCTTCCAGATCGATGCTTCTGAATCTGTTGACAAGGTTTATCACCCATATGTAATGCCGTTTGAAAGGGAATTCGAATGGCGTTTTAGCTCTAGAAAAAATGACGATGGCAATGAACTTCTGCAACGCATTGCCTATGGACAAGCAATTTCTGAGTACGTAACTGTTGAAGGTTATATTGTTGGAGAACGTGACTCCGATGATAATTTTGGATTGCATTCTTATGAAATTGAAACTCGATGGATGTTAACTGACCAAGGGCAGTACTGGGCTGATTGGGGAGCACTATTTGAACTTGAAAAAAGACATCAAAAAGACAGTTGGGAATTTACTACAGGCGTACTCGCTGAAAAGGAATTTGGTCGTAATAGTTTGACTATTAATTTGCTTGCATCTCAAAGCTGGGGGAGTGATACGATTAGCAAATTGCAAGGTGAATTTAGATTAAAGTATCGATATCGATGGATACCTGAAATTCAACCAGCTATTGAAATTTACTCTAGTCGCGATTTTTTAGGCATTGGTCCAGCATTTATGGGTATAAAGCGCTTTGAAGGTCAACGCCAACTCAAGTGGGAATTAGGTTTTATAGCGGGCTTGAATGGTAAATCAACTGATCATACACTGAGGTTTGCTTTGGAAATGGAGTTTTAACTCAATGAATAATCGAATTTTCAGTATTGACGTACTGCGCACGTTTGCCATTGTTCTAATGGTGATATTTCACTTCATATATGATCTGAAATTTTTCGGTTATGTGGATTGGAATACTCCTGATGGTGAAGGATGGCGTACTTTTCGCCACGTTATTCTCACCTCATTCTTCATTTGCTTAGGCGCATCTCTACATTTGTCTTATCAAAGTAGCATCAATTGGAACAAGTTTAGTAAACGCTTAGTTCAAATTTTAGCGAGTGCATTGGCAATCAGTTTAGTTTCTTTGTTAATGGTGCCCAATAATTATATCTATTTTGGCGTTTTACATTTTATTGCTGTTGCCAGCATCCTTTGTATTATCTTTGCAAATAAACCAAGTATCTCGTTAATTATCGGCCTTGCTATCATCACTGTTTATAACATCGGTTGGGTATCTGGCATATGGCCATTTAATTATATCAGGGAACAGCTGCCGACCTACTCAAATGATTACGTCGGTCTGTTCCCTTGGCTCGGCGTGGTTTTAGTCGGCATTTGGTTCGCTTCTACCTCATTTTTAAAAAATGACCCGCTTCAACGCTTTAATAAAAATGCTTGGATAGCATTCCCAGGCAAACATAGTTTAGTGATTTACCTTATCCATCAACCGGCTTTCTTTGCCATATTTGGACTAATAAGGTATCTGCAACAAAGTTAATGTGACTGTGCGAGCAAATTAATGTTTTAAATTAGATAGTAATGTTTGAAACTCAAATGCAGTGGGTTATAGGCATAGTTGCTATACCAGTTGAACTCTCCGCTCGCACTGGTGGTTCGCAATTGATTAATATTATTCCTATTGTGGGTTGGATAGTGACGATAGTTTTCTTTGTCTAACCAAGGAGATAATGAGTACGAACCTGATCCGAAGATCGCTTCATGAATGGGTATCAAGCGCTTGGCCTGTATTTAGTGATGAAGCTTTAAACTCCGCAAAGTCAACACCTGTTGAATAGATCAGGGATGTCGTTTATTCTGCTTAATCACGACCTTACGTCCGCCTACACTTTTTTTGACAGGACAATATAGATGAATATTTCGCTACTATTTTTTAGATTAGTCGTTATCTTGTTTACTTTATTTTTTATC
>JBLIKA010000049.1:0-23278 GCA_047637355.1 Glaciecola sp.
TTTGCTATTTGCTGAAGCGTTAAATTTAAACCCTTTAAAATGGGGTGCTACAGAACAATTAAATAGAAATTTTTCGATTTACTCTGATCAATGTCAGCTATAATTTTGACCGTGATCCATTGGAATCGCTAATATTCGAACTTAATGGAATATTTAGATGACGAGCCTGTATCTACTAGCAATAATTGCGACCAAGGCATTGGTTTATTTTTCCAGGATGGCTTGTTCCGTAAGAATTTTATTTGGTGAGCAACGCATATATTTTTACAAGGCCATATTGAGAAGGGGTAAATTAGAGCTGCTTTTAATGATTGAGTAGCCTTATATGCTATAAGGCATCCACACTCATCGGAATACTGAACACACTATTACCAAGTGGATCATACACTTCAACAACAATACTTCCGCCTAACTCGCGCTGTGCCGCAACTATTGTTAAAGAAAGGTCAGTTGTAGTTGGGTCATACACATTTCCGTCATTAGCCCAAAACAACACTCTGTAGAGATCACCACCAACGTCGTTCCACGAAACTACCAAATCATTGTTATTGTTCGCAGTTGTTATTGCAAGCGATGGCGGTGCGGAGGGAATAATAGTAATGTCAATAAAATCAGTAGTAGTAGCACCTTCATCATCTGTAACTGTCAATCTAAATGTCAATACTACCTCATTAATTACGTTTGGAGCGGTAAAGCTCGTCGAGGCGTTATCTGCATTTGTTAGTGCAACAGCATCTCCAGCAATTTGGGTCCAAAGATAACTAGCAACAGTCCCATCATTGTCCACACCGCTGCCGAGTAAGTTAACTATTGTTTGCTCGTCAACCGATTGGTCCGCCCCAGCATTAGCTATTGGCGTTTCGTTTGCTCTTGGATTGACAATGATATTAATTTCGTCGTTCGTGGTATCTGCCTCATTATCGGTAACTGCTAATTGAAAGCGCAATGTTTGTTGAGTTGACACATTGGGAGAAGTAAAGTTTGTTGAGGCGCTGTTCGGATTTGATAATGTAACCACATCTCCTGCGATTTGTATCCAATGATAACTAGCAACAGTGCCATCGTTGTCCGAGCCATTGCCGCTTAAGGTAACCACTGTTTGTTCATTTACCGTTTGGTCTGCGCCAGCAAAAGCCGTTGGTGCTAAATTCGCTATTGGATTAACAGTGACATTAATGGTATCTGTCGTCTCAGCACCATCGTTATCGGTGACCGTGAATTGAAACGTCAAGGTTGATTGTGTCTCTACGCTTGGGGCACTAAAGCTTGTCGAGGCACTGTTAGTATTTGCTAAGGTAACAGATTGCCCAGCTGTTTGCGCCCAGCGATAGATGGCTACGCTGCCATCAGCATCTGCGCCGTTGCCAGATAAGATAACTGTGGTGAGTTCATTAACGGTTTGGTCAGCGCCAGCATCAGCTGTTGGTGCGATATTCTCAGTCGCATTGACGATGATATTAACAGTGTCACTCGTTGTTGCACCTTCATTATCGACAACCGTCAGTTGAAAGGCCAAGGTCATCGGTGACGTTGAGATGGGTGACTCAAAACTTGTTAACGCATTTATTGTGGTAGTTAATGACACTGATTGTCCTGCTATTTGAGCCCAGCGAAAACTGACAACATTACCATCACTATCATTGCCACTGCCTGACAAGCTTACCGACGTCTGTCCAGCGACTGCTTGATCAGGACCGGCATTAGCAGTTGGCGCAATGTTCGCCACAGGGGTAACAGTAATATAAACGGTATCTATTGACGCACTACCTTCATTGTCGGTAACAGTCAGTTGAAAGCCCAGTGTAAGTTCTGTCGCGGTGCGTGGTGCCGTAAAACCGGTAGCGGCGCTATTCGCATTTGTTAAAGTAATCGTTTCACCAGCAATTTGCGTCCAAGCGTAGCTCGCAATTCTACCATCACTATCCGCACCATTGCCCAACAAGCTTACCTGCGTTTGTTCATTGACCTTTTGGTCTACGCCAGCATTCGCGATAGGTGCAATATTTGCGACCGGGTCAACCGTAATAGTAACACTATCCGTTGCAACCGCACCTTTATTGTCGGTGACAGCCAAGTCAAAGCTTAGTGCTAATTGAGTGTTTGTGCGCGGCGCAGTAAAAGTGGTCGTCGCATCATCTTTATTGGATAATATAACTACACTTCCTGTTGTCTGTATCCAACTGTAGCTAACAACGGTACCGTCATTATCCGCACCTGTACCCGTTAGGGTGACAGTGGTTTGCTCATATACCGATTGGTCAGCACCGGCATAGGCTGTTGGTGTTATATTTCCTGTCTGTTTCGTTTTGTCCTTTTTTGCGCCGTTTCTTCCAATGCCAGTTAAAGTCACAACCGTTTGTTCATTTACCCACTGGTCGGGACCGTCATAAGCGGTTGGTGCTAGGTTAACTATCGGGTTGACCGTAATGTCGACGGTATCAGTAGCGCTAGAGCCATCATGGTCAGTAACTACCAGTTGAAAAGTTAATATAATTTGAGTTGCCGAGTTTGGTGCATCAAAGTTAGCTGAGGCACTGTTAGCATTTGCTACTTTTACTGGAAGTCCGACTGTTTGAGTCCAATTGTAACTTGCAATGCTGCCATCACTATCTGCTCCGCTACCTGACAAAATAACTGTGGCTTGCGCATTAACTGATTTGGGTGATCCCGCATTTGCAGTTGGTGCACTGTTAGTTGAAGGAGCTCCATTTGGTGAGGGAGCCGGACTTGATTCGCTGCTTTCTTCACTGCCCCCACCGCATGCAGAGACGACGAGCATAGTTGCAACTAACGCGGCAGCCCGCACAAAAGACTTTACTGTTGCCTTGATTGAATAATCCGAGTTTTGAATTCGATTGGTCATGTTATCCTGCCCAACTTAAAGGTATATCGTTACCGAAAATATAAAGAGCTTGTCCTTATCCTTAACGGCCCATCCTTTTCTTTTTGAAACGTCAATAAAATGCGACGTCTTGTCTTTACTTCCAACAGGTATAATTAAATAGTATATTTTCATGTACTTAAATATTATTGCTCCTTTTGTGTATCTATCCTTTCATAGCAGTGCTTGCGAGGCAATTTTATTGAATATATATAAGTATAAAAATAAATATCATACTTACGGTATGTTTTGATCTCTATAACTCACATTGATCAGACAAAATTGAATTATTTCTATTTATAATATTTCCTACAAGATCCCCAGTTTAGTAAAATATCACCTCAACTTTCGAGGGCGATATGACAATAAAAATAAAGCGGTTAGACCGTCATGGCATTGTTGCCGGCGTTATCGACGACTTAAATATGATGTCCTTGTTAGATAAGTACTTGCCATAAGATGATAAGCAGGAAATCACCCCTAGCGAGGCGATTAAGGGCGTGATAATGAATGGTTTAGGGTTTTCAAATCGTCCTTTGTCGCTTAGCCCTCAGTTTTTTACCAACCTTCCTATAGAGCGTTTATTTCGCGAAGGTGTTGATGCATCTCACTTCAACCGTCACAAGTTAGGGTGAACACTCGACCAGTGTTATGACTTTGGTTGTGAAAGCTTGTTTTCATTAGTATCGCATCAGGCCTGTGAAATAGAGGCCGTAGAGTGCCAGTTCAAATCGCTTGATACCACGAGTCATTCGCTAACAGGCGAGTATGCAGATGATGAAGATGAGGGTTGTGATGAGCATGTTATTAGAATGACGCACGGTCACAGCAAAGCGCATCGCCCTGATTTAAAACAAGTTGTTCAAGAAATGATTGTTAGTCAAGATGGCGAAATACCTTTAGCCTGTAAAAATTGGTATGGAAATAGCGCTGATACAAAAGTGTTTAAAGAGCACGCCAAGGCACTAGTCAAGATGGTTGAAACAGCGCCAAAGCCTAACTATTTAGTGGCTGACTGTAAGCTTTATCATAAAGATAACGCTGAATTTTTATCGCAGCTAACGTTTATTACGCTTATCCCGTCCACTATCAAACTGGAAAAACACTCATTAGCGAAGCGCTAGCGTTACAACAATGGACGATCATTGACGACAATTATCAGTACAGAGTCAATGAGGTTGAGCACATGGATATAAAACAGCGGTGGATAGTGGTGAATTTAAAAGCCGCTGGTGAGCGCGTAACAAAAACAATTGGTAGGCAAACCGACCGAGCCAAGGAGAAGCTTGATAAAGACTTGTTTTTTTTACAAGCCCAGCGTTTTATTTGTAAAGAAGACGTACT
This sequence comes from Glaciecola sp., assembly GCA_047637355.1. Classification (GTDB taxonomy): domain Bacteria; phylum Pseudomonadota; class Gammaproteobacteria; order Enterobacterales; family Alteromonadaceae; genus Glaciecola. The sequence continues at coordinate 4,226 of JBLIKA010000049.1, forward strand.
AAAGGCATTAGGGGCGCTCAGTAAGCGTCAAAAATATCACCAACTGACCACGCTTGATTGCATCGCACATAAGGTATATGAAGGAAAAGGTCGCCCTAAAAAAGGAGCCCGTGAAGCAAATTGTGTGGCAAACGAGTGCTAAAGTTGAGTAGAAATACGAAGCAATTCATCACGCTATCGAACAAAAATCGTGTTTTATATTAGCCACCAATGCAGACAATAAAGCCCTCACGCTTTAGGAGACACTGCATCATTACAAGGCACAGTCTGCAGTGGAAAGAGGATTCAGATTCCTAAAAGACCCGCTGTTTTTTGTTTCATCATTGTTCATTAAAAAGCCGAGTCGCATAGACGCGTTGTTAATGATTATGACTTTATCTTTACTGGTGTGCTCAATCGCGCAACGACGTATGCGAGCGAGCATGGAAAAAGCCAATAAGACTATTCCGAACCAAATTAATATACCCACCGCTACGCCCACCTCACGCTGGGTGTTTCAATGCTTCGAAGGAATTAACTTCGTTCAGACTGAAGAAACCTATGATAAAACAAATATTTACTTAGATGGATTGGATAAACTAAGGACAAAAATAATTAATTTGATGGAGGCCATTCGCTGCATTTGTATAATATTCAAAAAAGCAGCTTGGGGGTCTGGTCAATGTCAGGTTAAACACTCAGTTTAACGATTAATTCGACTCTGCAGAGAGCTATCAAGTTTTTACGTGATAGCTTGCGATGAAGGATCCCCGCCTTTTGTAACGCTAGTTTCGTTCGCACAACGATTCTATGTTGCTCGTTTTTATTGTATTAGCACTTATCATATAACCTGTTAATGCTTCCCGAAGCATCTTCTGCTAATTCAAGTTTTGCGACGGAAAGTGCATGAACTGTAAAGCGGTAGATATGCGCGTCATGTCCGACTGGTGGGCAAGCATCATCGAAGCCTCGGCTGGCGTAATCATTTTTTATTTGTATACTGCCTTTGGGTGTTGCATTCGTTTTCGTATTGCCGGCACCAGTTGGTATTTCCGAAGCAGTCATTGGTCTGTTCGCAATTTGCCAATGCCACCAACCACTGCCAGTGGGAGCGTCAGAATCATAGGCTGTAATAGCAAAATTTTTTGTACCTGCGGGCGCATTAGACCATTTTAGGTGTGGTGATAAATCCCCCCTGAGCAGCCAAAACCAATGTATTCCTGCGCTTTCGCCATAGACTCTCTTTGCGCAATATTATTGCTAGATAACGTAAGAGAGGCTGTAAATACAGATGTTGAAAGGGTAAGTAATAAAACACAAATAACGTTGAATCAGTCGGTGTCTCAGTTATCGCTGCTATGTAATATTCAATTATTATTTTTTAATATCATGCACTCAGAGATAAGGCTGCTGTTTGCTACTTAATCAAAAATATGCACTTCCAACTGCGGTTTCAACAACTCTGTAATCATAGGTTGAGCTTCTGCTGTGGGGTGAATACCGTCGTTCTGCATTAGGTCTTTGTTTAACGCAATATTTTCTAAAAAAAATGGAATTAGTGGAATATTATTTTCAGCTGCTATATCGGTAAATACCTGCATAAACATCTTTGTGTAACGTTTTCCGTAATTAGTTGGTATCTGCATCTCTTGCAACATAACCTCTACATTATTTTTCTGAGCCAACTGCACCATTTGCTCAATGTTAGCCTTTATTTTTTTTGGATTGTGTCCTTGTAGCGCATCGTTGCCACCAAGTTCAATCAACAAATGGGTTGGTTTGTGCAGGTCTAATAATCGAGGTAGGCGAGATAACCCCCCGTCGGTAGTATCACCACTTATTGCACCATTGATAACTGTAATGGGCTTATTTTCACTTACCCACGCATTTTGTAACAAATAAACCCAGCCTTGCTGTTGTGTTAACCCGTATGCGGCACTTAAGCTGTCGCCGAGTATCAGTAACTTATGTTCTTGCACTTCTTGCTGATCTGAATGGCTATAAAAAGGGAATAAAAGACATACAAGTAAACTAATGCGAAAAACTTTGGCCGCATTACTGAACTGGCGTAAAGCAAATGCTAAACATTCGTTCTTCAAAGCACGATTTTTGGTAAGCTTAACTGAACTAATTTTTACGGACTTAGAAAAAGAAAACACTATGACAACTGCTCCTGCAATGATCGAAACGAAAAGTATTATAAAGAAGGTTAATACGAGTGAAGGTGAGTTACAGATCCTTCAACCCATCAGCTTTACGGTAAAACCAGGTGAATCAGTCGCTATTATAGGGGCATCGGGCTCTGGTAAGTCAACACTTCTTGGTCTGTTAGCTGGATTAGACGAAGTATCTGGTGGACACATTATGATAGATGGTGAGCCTTTGCATTCGATGGATGAAGAGCAGCGAGCGAGGCTGCGTGGTGAAAAAGTAGGTTTTATCTTTCAAAGTTTTATGTTGGTACAAAGTTTGACGGCGCTCGAAAATATTATGCTACCAGCTGAAATAGCGGGACTATCGGAGCCTAAGAAGCGTGCTCAAAAGATACTTGAGCAAGTTGGACTCGATCACCGAGCCAATCATTTTCCGAACCAACTATCGGGTGGCGAACAGCAACGTGTTGCCATTGCTAGAGCATTTATCACCAATCCTAAAATTCTATTTGCTGATGAACCGACAGGTAATCTGGATTCAACTAATTCAACCAAAGTCGAAAACTTACTGTTTGATCTGAATAAAGAATCTAATACTACTTTAGTGCTTGTTACTCATGACATTGAACTCGCTCAGCGCTGCCAGCGTCAATTGCACATGCATGCCGGCGAATTAACTGAGCAAACTAAGCCGCTTAGAGTTGTTTCTGGAGAGTAAAATGTCTACTGTATTTCAATTAGCGTGGCGGTTGTTCAAACATGAGGCCAAACGCGGTGAGTTAACCATTATTTTATTGGCCATTATACTTTCTGTTGGCTCAGTACTGTCGCTATCTTTATTCAGCGAACGTTTGCAGGGCGCATTAACCGATCGTTCAGCAGAGTTTATTGCAGCCGATAGACAGTTACGTTCCAGAGAACTCGTGGATGATAGCTGGATCAGCAAAGCATCTGAATTTAACCTCAATAGTGCATATCAAGTAAGTACACGGTCAATGGTATTTGGAGCACAAGAACTGGCCCTATCAGATTTGCGTGCTGTGGACGCGAATTACCCATTAAAGGGCAGTATTAAAGTTGCATTGCAGGCTTTTGGCGTGCCTGAAGCAACCACTGAATCCCCTAAACCGGGTGAGGTTTGGATTGATTCACGGCTTTTTCAATTAGTTAATGTTGAATTAGGCGGTGTTATTGACATAGGCGACGCGAGTTTTAAAATAACAAAAGTACTCAGTGAGATTCCAGACGCAGGGTTTAGCGTTTTTAATACCGAGCCCATTGTCTTGATGTCAACTGACGACTTGGCCAAAACTAACGTAACAGGGCCCGGTTCTCGTGTTAGTTATAAATACTATTTTACTGGCGAAACAAGTGATTTAGATGACTATTACGACTGGCTTCGTCCGCAACTGAACCGCGATGTGCATCGATGGACATCAATTGAAGACGATGACTCTGCTATTGGGCGCTCAATAGCGCGTGCCGAACAGTTCTTTTTGCTCGCAAGTTTATTAGCCATTGTGCTGGCTGCTGTCTCTATTGCGGTCGCGGCACAGCGTTATAGTCAGCGTCATTATGATCCTGTAGCAATCATGAAAACGCTTGGCGCAGGGAAGGCAATGGTGCAGCAAATTTATTTACTACAAATCTGCTTTATTACAGTCTTGGGCATCGTGTTAGGTGTTACAGCCGGCTTTATTTTGCAACAAGCTGTGGTGATGTTCTTGGCAGATATTGTTGAAGTGTCACTTGATATTTGGCATTGGAGACCATTAGCTATTGCGGTCTTCACTGGCATTATTTGCTCAGTGCTGTTCTCTTTATACCCGCTATTACAGTTATTCTCCGTACCTCCTTTGCGTGTATTAAGGCGCGATATTAATACAACCTTGTCGTCCAAAGCGTTGCAGTTTGCTACCTCCGGGATCGCTGTATTCTTGCTGATGTGGGTATATAGCAAAGACCTGATGATCAGCGCCATATTATTCGTTTCAGGCATTATATTAGTTGTTCTGCTACTCGGTGTTACTCATCTTCTGATTATGCTTGGGCGTAAGCTCGGTAGTGGCAAAATGGGAGCTTGGACCTTAGCCTGGGCACGTATTCGCCGCAGAGCCATGGGTAACAGTGTTCAATTAATTAGTTTTTCAATTACCATCATGCTGTTACTCGTTGTTTTAGTAATGCGCAATGACATGGTAGAGCAGTGGCGTGCTCAGTTGCCGGAAGGCACACCGAACTACTTCGTATCAAATGTAACGGAAAGCCAACGGATTGGTTTAGAAAATCAATTTGAACAAAATAATGTTACTGGCGGTGGTTTTTATCCTGTGGCTCGTGGACGCTTTGTTGCTATTAATGACGAAAAAATCCGCACTGAAGTAACCAAAGAAGATAAAGAAGTTGCTGACGAAGGGCGTCAAGGCTTAGGCCGTGAAGCAAACCTGACTTGGGGCACAGAACTCCAAATGGGGAATAAGATTGTTGAGGGTGAATGGCTAGATTCTTGGCAAGAAGGCGAACCCTATCCGCTGTCAATTGAGAGTCAAATAGCGGGGCGACTCGGTATTAAACTTGGTGATAAATTGACCTTCAATATCGGTAGCGAAGTTATTACAGCCACAGTAACTAGTTTGCGAGAAGTTAATTGGCAAACAATGCAACCGAACTTCTTTTTCGTGCTGCATCCTAAAGCGGTGGAGAATTTTATTCCCACGTATATAACTAGTTTTAGTTTGGATAAATCTCGCAAAGCAGAGATAACCAAGTTAATGGCCCCGTTTGCTAGCGTTACCTTATTTGATGTAGATGCGAGAATTAATCAGCTTAGAGAAATTATCGAGCAAGTGTCGGTGGCCGTAGAGTTTATTCTAATTCTGGTGCTCATAGCGGGGGCGCTAGTGTTGATAGCACAAGTCCAGGCCAGTATGGATGAACGTTTGCAAGAGCTAGCCATTCTTCGAACATTAGGGGCGAAAGGGTGGATGATACGTTTTAGTGTTATCAACGAATTTATCATTATCGGGTTTGTCGCTGGCTTGATGGCAGCTATATCAAATGAGTTTAGTTTGTATATGTTGCAAACCAACGTTTTTCAAATGGAAGCAGGCTTGCATCTGGAATATTGGTTGATAGCGCCGATAATTGGGGCGCTGACCGTCGGTTTGCTCGGTGCCGTTGGTTGCTGGCGCTTGTTGAGTCTGAATACGGGGGAGTTGCTGAGGAAAATGGTTTAAATTTTCTGTATTAGCCGGATAGTTTATTGCAACAGATATCCGGCTTTTTATGTAACTTCAATGCTATAAATGACCCGCAGTATTGGGTTGGTGTTTAATGAAATACCGGACCTTACTATAAGATATTAGATGGTTATACCTACTGTAAGCTTATTTCGACCAGATTTTTTGCTTACATAAAGTGCATCGTCTGCAGTTTTATAAGCGGTGGTATGATCATTCTCTTCTGGTTGTAAGTGAACTATATGCAGATTATTATTTAGCTAACTTGAACAAAATATCGTTAACATTCTGCTCGTGCGTTCGTTGCCATTGCACTAAAGTTTGTTGCGCGTCAGTGTCGCGTCTTTGAATTGCGATGGCTAAGGCCTCTTGTGCTTGGTTTTTTGGAATAACAGCTACGCCGTCATTATCAGCGACAATAATATCACCTGTATGCACGTTAACTCTGCCGCAGACCACGGGCTGATTAAGGGGAATGTACACTTTTTTGGCGCCGGGTTTTGGACAGGTTCCAAGAGCATGCACTGGAAATGCAATATCAACGACTTCATCAATATCGCGAATAACGCCATCAATGACAAAAGCAGTAATGCCACGAGTTTTCGCGATAGCACATACGTTACCGCCGCTTACCGCATATTGGTCATCTGCTTGCACTACTATAATATCACCAGGTTGGGCAGCGTAAATCGCTGCATGTAGCATAAGATTGTCGCCTTGCCCACATTGCGCGGTGAAGGCTCTTCCAGCAATGCGAGGCATATTTGGCCACAGCGGATGAATCGAATAATGCATAAATTGTTGAATGGGCAGCGCATCAGCCAAATCGCATGATGACACTTGTGCAAAATCTTTATAAGTAGGATGAGTCATACCGAGATATCTTTAATTTCAAATCGTAAACAATAATCTATCATATGGAAGGTAAATTACCATTGATAGCGATTGATCCAATTTTAAATTTACATAACCTTCTAGGCTGGTCGAGACTTTGTAAAAACCTCACCTAAGTTTGCATATTGACTTGCCCCTAACCTTGCTAATGGGTTTACTTTTAGAGCATCAATCGTAATACGATTATTACTTTGATTAACGGCGTTGTCGTCTACATACAATTCGATAGCTTCTACGAAGATAATTTGTTGCGGTGCGTTGCCAATTTCTTGAGTGCTATGTACTTTACATAAATATGCGATAGGGCAATCCGCAATGCGCTGCAAGGGCCAATCTGCATGGTCAATTAGTTTGATTTGATTAGCTTCAACTTCGCTTTCAGCATACTTTAAGCTAGCGGCAGTGGCGGTAACCAGATCTGACTGTTGTGCGTGTGCAATATGCACAATGCAATAAGCCTCTTTAACTAAGTTTGCCACCGTATCCTTTGCTGTCCCATCCGGCTTTTTTCCCATTGAAAGCATACATAAAGGAGGATCACTGCACACAGCGTTAAAATAAGAAAAAGGAGCCAGGTTGAGCGATTCATCGTTGTTTTTCGACAATACCCACGCGATTGGACGTGGTATGACAGTCTGCGTCATTAAGTGATAAATTGAGGTGCTCGGCATGCTGTTTAATTCTATATTCAATTTGGCTTCCTTTTTTGTAACAGATAGTTTTTTCGCGTCTTATTTCACCGCCTAAGTGTATCTTATCTTGGGCCGTAAATTTGCACTAATAAATCGATAATATTATGTTACTCTCTATAAAACCGCGACATTAAAATATCGATTAGGACTTAGTATGCACGCAGACAAAGCTAAAAAACGCATTGCAAAACAAGTGAAAAAAGGCTTTAAAGGTTATCCTCAAATTTCGATAGAATACTTTGGTCAAGAACCAAGTTGTGCATCATTAGTCGTGGTTCAATTTACATTAGATGAAGGTAGTGAGGTTCAAGAGGAGCGCTTTGCAAGTAAATCAGATGCAAGAGAAGATGAGACTATTCAAACTGCATTGATAAAAATAATTGATAGAGCAGGGGCCATCTCTGTGCTTCAAGTGCCAACGTTAACGTTAATCAAATAACGGGGCAGATCATAAAGATTTTGTTGCTTTGGGGCATTTTGGCAACCAACATGAGGCAATCCAATTCGCCTCGCGGTTAAACGACGCGCTTCGTGATTTGTCTATCCAGATAGAGGGACTGGATAACATCAAAGTGAGTGCAAGTGTTGGCCATGTCGTTTTCGAATCTGCACCTGCGTCGGTGACCACAATGTTAAAGTCAGCAGATAAATCAATGTACAAAGCCAAAAAGAGTTACAAGCTAACTAACAGTTAACGATGACTTGTGCTATCAAACGTCTTTGTCAGATAGCCGACTTTATAAATCTAAATCAGCTAACGCTTCTGTCAATGTGGGGAATGTGAACGCGAAGCCCTCATCAACTAATTTTTTTGGGATGACTTTTTGACCATATAGCACCAGGTCGGATGATTCACCCATGAGTGCTTTTATTACAAATGCAGGCACTCTGAAAATGCAAGGGCGCTCTAGTCGTCTGGCAAGGGCTAATGAGAAAAAATGATTGGTGTTAGGATTAGGCGACGTAAAGTTATAAGCACCTTGCGCTTCCTCGTTGCTTAGCAAGTGTTTAATGCCATTAACCATATCATCTATGTGGATCCATGCCATAAACTGCTTGCCTGAGCTTATAGGGCCACCTAAGCCTAAGCGAAATGGCATCAACATCTTGGCTAATGCGCCACCTTCATCGGATAACACAACACCCGTTCGCAATACACAAACTCGTGTCTTGGCTTCGAACGCTATATTTTCCCATTTTTGGCAGACTGCTCTGCTGAACTCCTCATGAAAATCGGTGAAATCTTCGGTTACAACAGTATCACCTTGGCGTCCATAAATACCAATGGCTGAACCACTAATAAAGACATTCGGTGCATTGTTGGAGGCATTAATTAAGTCGACCAACTGTTGCGTTATTTTCCAACGGCTATTACAAATTCTTTCTTTTTGAGTATCCGACCAACGTTTATCTGCGATAGGCTCGCCGGCTAAATTGATAATGGCGTCAAACTCATCGACCGAAGTTAAATTTTCGGCAGCGATGCAGATCACTTGTTCACCAAATAAGCGTTTTGCTCTACTAGGATCGCGAGTTACTACGGTCATCGCATATTGCTTTTCTAGCGCAGAGACCAGTTTTCGACCGATTAAGCCAGTGCCTCCTGTAATTAAAATATGCTTTGACATAATGATTTACTCCTTAGTACAAGATAGTGATAATGACACTGAATCGGAGAAACGAAGGGCATGAGGTTTATCAACTTCAGCTTCTGCAAAAGTGACCCACGGATGCTCTGCTGCAATGTTTAATATGTCGTGAGTTAATTTTTCCAATAAGTAAAAACGATTGTCTTCAACCAGCCTAATAATAGCTTTGGTAATGATCTTATAATTTAACGCATGGTCCATTAGATCAGAGTCGGTTGCTTTTTTAGCGTCATAATGAATTTTTACGTTAATGACCACATCTTGCTGATTTTTAATTTCATCATCATTAATACCAATGTAGGTGCGAAGTCGTAAATTTTTAATTCTTATTGTGGCTTGATTTAAGTTCATTTATTCAATATTTCCCTTTGTTCCCAATCGTCTGAAACTTTCTATGTGATTATTTTTAAAAAATTGTCATACTAACCACGTATATCAATCAGATTATCAACGATACCTATCCACCTAAACGTGCTCACTCATATTAACAAGCAACTGAGTTAACTAAAGCTAAATTTGTATCACTGGCATTTATTATTTTCGCAAAAGAGGCTACATGGATATTAAATCACCCATCGCAAAAGCTATGATTGTTATGGCCTGCGTCATTATTGTTCTTGCTGGTATTAAAGCGGCAAGCGTCATTATGGTACCATTTCTATTATCAGCTTTTATTGCTATAGCCTGCAGCCCACTAATTAATTGGGCTAGCAGATACAGGATCCCACGTTGGGCGTCTGTTACCCTAGTTATACTGATAATACTGGTGATTGGTTTCATGCTTGCGGGTTTAATTACACAGTCATTGAGCGAATTTCAACAAAATATGCCTATTTATAGAGAGCAATTGACCGGTGAATTTGCGTGGGTAATAAACAAACTCAATGTATTAAACATCAATATCGATAAGGATTTATTTTTAACTTATCTCGATCCTGGCGCAGCAATGTCGCTGGCCACAGGTTTCTTAAGTGGCTTGGGTAGCGTTTTATCTAATTTGGTACTTATATTATTGACTGTTATTTTTATGTTGTTTGAAGCTGAAAGTATGCCAAAACGCATTCATGTCGCGTTTTCAGATCCGGACATGAAAATGACGCATATAGACCGATTTTTGCAATCAGTTAACAGTTACCTAGGTATCAAAATGTTGGTTAGTTTAGGTACTGGTATTAGCATTGGTATTTGGTTGTACTTTCTTGGCATTGATCACTTTTTATTGTGGTCAGTCCTCGCATTTATGTTTAATTTTATTCCTAATATTGGTTCAATTATTGCGGCTGTGCCAGCAGTTTTAATGGCATTCGTCGAATATGGCTTTACTAAAGCGGGCTTAACAGGTCTGGGTTTCGTGTTGGTAAATATGGTGATGGGCAATGTAATTGAGCCACGATTCATGGGCCGTGGCCTTGGTTTGTCAACATTAGTCGTGTTTTTATCATTGATATTCTGGGGATGGCTGTTAGGTAGTATTGGTATGTTGCTTTCGGTTCCTCTGACAATGGTAGTAAAAATCGCTCTTGAATCGAGAGACGAGAGCAAGTGGTTAGCAATCCTGTTATCGAGTGACGAACCAGAGAGCAGCACGACCGCAATAATAAATGAAGAATCTAAAGATGTGAAAAGTACTGATGAACCAACTTAGTGGCCTTTTTCAGTTAACTTTTGCACACATTGATGTAAAATTATTAATTAATAAACGCTAAGGTTGAATTGATGCCATCGGCTCGTAAAAAAATTGTTCAGCAAATTATCGGTCATAAACTTATTGGAATTATTCGTCTTAATAATTCTTTATCTGTGCAGGCAACACTAAGTTGTCTTGTGCAAGGTGGCGTTAAGGTATTGGAGGTTACTTCCAATACCCCTGATTTTTGCCTGCATATCGAATTGGCAAGACAACAATTTCCGGCTGTTTTGATAGGAGCGGGTACTATCTTAAATGCAGAATTAGCCACGAAAGCGGTTGCAGCAGGGGCTCAGTTTTTGGTTACCCCAGCGGTTAATGCAAAGGTTGTTGAAATAGCACACGCTAATAACATCCCAGTATTGATGGGTGCAGCGACGCCAACCGAAATTGCAAATGCGCTTGGGTATGGTGCCGACATTATCAAATTGTTTCCGGCAAACGCATTGTCTATCGACTATTATAAAGCACTTAAAGGTCCATTTTCAGACACCCCAATGTTCGCTGTAGGCGGCATTAATGCAGACAATGTTGCTGCATGGTTAAGTTCTGGAATACAAGGTGTTGGCGTTGGGGGGGAATTAGCGCAAGAAGTAACCAGTGAAAATTCAATGACGGACCATATTCGATTTATAAAACAGTTTATAGTTAATAATAATTTATAAACGTTGTCTAAATACGCGCTCTAAAAACACGTCGATAATTAATTTTTTACCACCGGTTATATGGGGTTATTACTAAATCGTTGATGAGGTAGTTGCATGCAAAATCGACTACCTTTATCGGGCTTACTGTGTATATGCAATTCACCACCATAGCTTTCCAACATATCAACGACTAAGGCTAAGCCTAGGCCTTGCCCCTCAGAGTAGGTGTCTAAACGTCGACCACGCTGTGTAATGGCAGAAATAGCAGATTCAGAGACCCCTTTCCCATCATCTTCTACACAAACTAAAGTGCATGTTACTTTTTTTTCATAAGTCACTTTGACAGTCGATTTAGCTGCTTTACAAGCATTGTCTAGCAAGTTTCCGAGTATTTCCATGTAGTCGGTTGGGTCAATTGAAAGCGATGCGGGTTTAGGTATTTCTAATGTTAGTGATAGTGCTTTTTGTCGGTAAATCTTAGCCATAGCATCCAGTAATGACTGAGTTGCAGGTGCAATATCAATACTGGGTAAAAAGCCTACTACGTTAATAGTTGCGCGTTTTAGTTGGCGTTTAACAATATTATCTATATGCAGAACGGGCTCTTTAATATCGTTACTTAAGTCAGCTTGGCCAAGGATAATACTCAATGGTGTTTTTATACTATGCGCTAAATCATCTAAACTTTTTTTATAGCGTTCTCTTTGCTGCTTCTCACTATCAAGGAGCTTATTGATGCTTTTCTGCAGTGGTTGAAGTTCGGGCGGGTAAGTATCGTTAATTCTATCAATTTTGCCTTCTTCAATTTCGCCAATACGAGCGATAATATGCTGCATTGGCATAAATACGCTGCGTAACGACAAGGCAATTAAACCAAGTAATACCAAACCTAAAACTGCAATCCATCCCCATAGGCGGTTAATAAACATGCTGAGTTCGCGCTGGTAAGTATTTTTATTATTGATGACTAAAAAGATAACTTCTTCAAATTTACCATCAATTAAAAACTCTGCTTTTTTGGATAGTGCAAAATGTGGATTTTCTTCATCAAAGTCATCTAAGAAAATTGTTTCACCCGGCAAATTCCCATCAGTTTTACTCGATAGCACGTCGAACATATCGGCGTTAATATTATTATCAATGGAAGACTGCGATTGCCATACCCGTTGCTCTCTCCACTTTATGCTCGCAACTAAGTCGGAGCCCGGCAGGTTTAAGTCTTCAACAAAAAGCCTAGAAGGCATCACTACCGCACCTTCTTCAAATTCAAATTCAGAAATCATAGCGAATGCTGTAGTGTATAATTCCTCTTTTTTAGCCTGCATCAAACTTCGTTCATAAGCGTTTTGCATTGAAAATATAATGGCTGGGAAAAAAATAGCAGCAAACAAAAAACAGGTAAAAAATATGCGGCGTGTAATTGACCAAGTTTTCATTTTAGTAGCAACTTAACGTAAGTTAACATTGAGTCGATAGCCTCTACCGCGCAATGTTTCAATTGGTTTGAGCTTGTTATCTTTGTCCATCTTACGTCGCAGTCTACCAACAAATACTTCAATAACGTTGCTGTCTAAATCAAAATCCTGGTCGTAAATATGCTCAACCATTTCAGTTTTAGATACCACTTTATTTGGGTTCATCATTAAATATTCAATGACTTTATATTCGTATGCAGTTAACTCCACAGGCTCGTCGTTAACATAAAGTTGATTGGCAACGGTGTCCAGTGACAGCGCCCCTTTTTGAATTAAGGGACTCGCTTGACCTGCACTGCGACGAATTAAGGCTTTCACCCGCGCTAATAATTCTTCATGCACAAATGGCTTGGTTAGATAATCGTCAGCGCCACATTCCAAGCCTCGCACCTTTTCTTGCCAGCGGTCTCGTGCAGTAAGAATAATAATGGGGCAGGTGATATCACTGGCGCGGGCTCGTTGTATAACTTCAAATCCATCGATACTGGGTATACCAACGTCGATGATAGCTAAATCGTAGTCGTATTCTTTTAGCTGATATAGTGCCTTTTCACCATCGTCAGCTAAGTCGACACTAAATCCTTGTGATTGCATATATTGGTCTAGTTGAAGCAGTAATCGGCTATCATCTTCGACTATCAAAATTCGCATTGGTAACTCCGTTTATACACTTGCAATGATATGAACAATATTGACACACTAAATAAATAGATTAGCTGCTAACTTTACCCGTTATTGCATCAACTGTGACATAGACTACGCGTCCAGATTTTTGATGAATTTTAACTCGGTAGACACTTCCACGGCTTTCTACTTTTAACACTTTTCCTGGAACCGCTTGTAGCGCTTTTTGTGCTGCTTGCGACTTACTTATTCTTTGCTGTTCTTGTTTGTCTTTAGCGACAGATGCAGGAACCAATACAAGATGACTGGATAAAATAAGCGTGGAAGCTAGAAAAAGATAGCGTAGCGTGATCAAAGTGGAGTACCTACTTATTCGTTAATGACTCATTTTGGCGTTTATACATCTACTATTATGCAGTGTTTTGCTGAACTCAAGCTGAATAAGATTCAAAGCTGCAAAGACTGTGTTAATAAGGTTATCACGAGTTTATAGCAAAAATAAACAGTAGATTACTGCAACTAGACCTAGCTAAACATCTAGCTTTTTTCGAAGTTGTTTTTGCTGCCCACTTTTGGTTTTACTATCCATTCGTTTTCGTTGTGATGAGCGACTTGGTTTTGTTGGTTTTCTAACGGGTTTCTCGTAAGTACTTGCTTTGATGACTTGCGTAAGTCGTTTGATAGCATCTCTTTTGTTCTGTTCTTGCGTGCGATGATTTTGTGCGCGAAGAACCAATATGCCCTCGGATGTAATGCGAGTGTCATTGCTATTAAGTAGCTTCGCTTTCATTTTGTCGGGGAGCGACGATTTATGAATATCAAATCGTAAATAAATGGCTGTAGCAACTTTGTTGACGTGCTGGCCCCCCGCACCTTGGGAGCGAGTAGCAGTTAAACTAAACTCACTTTCGTCAATACTGACTTGGTGGGTAATAAATACAGGCATATTAATTATATTGTCTCGAGTTGCTTGGTGACGTTAACGCCCAATTATCACTAAATATATTTGTTAACAAGTATATTTAGTGCATGGAACCATTGTGTATATGCGCCTAGGGCGCACATAAAAAATGCACATTGACTTTATGGTAGCACTTTTTTAAATGGTTTAACTGTTACGGATTTGAATACACCAGCTGTCACATAAGGGTCGGACTCTGCCCACGCCCTGGCATCCAACAATGATTCAAACTGTGCAATTATCAGTGAACCGGTAAAACCAGCTTCTGCAGGATCCTCACTGTCAATTGCAGGGGTTGGTCCGGCAACTAAAATTCGGCCTAAATCAACTAGTGTACTAATTCGTTCTAAGTGAGCTGGTCGTGCCTGTATTCGAAGCGCTAAGCTGTTTTCAACATCTTCAGCATAAATAATATACCACATGACTTTTTCCTTTATCTACAGACTAAATCGCTCGTTAAAGCAACGTCGCAGCTTTCATCTTTGCCACAAATTTGCCTAACTCTGCTAGCATTTTGTCTTTGTCTGCTAAGTTAGCCTCAATCAGATTGACTGTAGCAGACCCTGAAATAGCGCCTGCTGCCCCTGACTGAATAGCATTCGCTACCTGTTCAGGCGTGCTGATACCGAAGCCAAGCAACGGAGGCGCTACTTTATATTGTTTTAGCTTACCAATGAGTTCTGCCGCTGGAATTTCGACAGCAGTTTCAGTGCCAGTCACGCCGGCTCTACCTAGTAAGTATGTATAGCCATCTGACTTTTCACCAATGGCTTTTAAGGTTTCATTGCTCGCATTTGGTGGTGCAATTAATATTTGGTGAATGTTATGTTGCTTCGCGATAACAATGAATCGGTCAGCTTCTCTCAATGGCACATCCGCAATAAGGATTGAATCAACACCCGCGGCGGCGGCTCTTTCATAAAAATTATCGATACCGTTAGCTAAAACTAAATTACTATACAACAATAAGCCAATAGGCACTGTTGGGTGGTTTTTACGCACCTCGGTCAATATATCAAAGCAAATTTGCGGTCTTATACCGCTGCGTAACGCTCGGATGCTTGCTTTTTGAATTGTTGGGCCATCCGCAATTGGATCAGAGTAAGGAATGCCTAACTCTAAGGCATCTGCACCGCTTTTAACCAATTGGTCGATAATAGCCAGTGATGTTTCTTTGTTCGGGTCGCCAATCATTACGAAGGGAACAAAAGCACCTTCATTTTTCGCCTTTAGGCTGGCAAACATATCTGCGTAACGAGTTGTACTCATAGCTTGTCTCCTAAAATCTTGACGACGTGTTCTAGATCTTTGTCACCGCGTCCTGATAAATTCAGTACGATGATCGTTTCTTCAGTCGCTTCATCCGCCATATTTAACGCATAAGCTAGCGCGTGGGCTGGCTCTAATGCCGGAATTATACCTTCTTTTTTGGCTAACAGTTGAAATGCGTTTAATGCTTCTTCATCAGTAATAGCATAGTATTCTGCTCGACCGGTTTCAGCTAAAAATGCATGTTGCGGGCCAACAGCTGGATAATCTAGGCCAGCAGATACTGAATAAGACTCTTCAATTTGACCATCTTTGTCTTGCATAATGTAAGTGTATGCGCCGTGTAAAATACCTTTCGTACCTGTCACGATAGTTGCACCATGTTCTTTGGTATGAATACCTTTACCGGCCGGCTCAACACCAATAAGGCGTACTGATGGCTCATCAATAAAGTCGGCAAACATACCAATCGCATTAGAGCCACCGCCAACACAAGCCACAACTGCATCAGGTAAACGACCTTCTTTCTCCATAATTTGGGCTCGAGTCTCTTCACCAATCATGCGATGATATTCACGCACAATCGTTGGGAATGGATGAGGGCCTGCTGCTGTGCCGAGCAAATAATGTGCTTTGTCATAGTTTGCAGACCAGTCACGCATTGCTTCATTAACAGCGTCTTTTAAGGTACCTGAACCCGAATCAACTGGAATAACTTCGGCACCCATTAAGCGCATTCTAAATACGTTAGGTGATTGTCTTTCTATATCTTTCGCACCCATATAAATACGAGCTTTCAAGCCAAGCAATGCACATGCTAGCGCAGTTGCAACACCATGTTGACCTGCGCCAGTTTCTGCAATTACTTCTGTTTTCCCCATGCGTTTGGTTAACAATGCTTGACCCAATACTTGGTTCGTTTTGTGCGCGCCGCCGTGCAACAAGTCTTCGCGCTTCAAATAAAGCTTAACTAATGGGTTTGACACTATATTACGGGTCAGTGTCATCGCAGTAGGACGACCTGCATAATCTTTCAATAAGCCCATAAACTCTTTTTGGAAGCTTGGGTCTTCTTTCGCATCTAAAAATGCCTGCTCTAATTGGTCGAGGGCAGGGATAAGTAGTTCTGGCACATACATGCCACCGAAATCACCAAATTTACTATCTAACTTGTTCATTTTTAAGGCTCGCTTCTTTTAATTTTAACCAAACAGTTCATTTAGTACTCTCTTAATGAGGCGAATAAACTGCTTAGTTTGGATTCTGACTTTTCAGCAGGTGAATCTTCAACACCTGAGTTTACGTCTAATATGGCAACTTGGGTTTCTCTCGCTGCCTGAATATTGCCTGGCGTTAATCCGCCCGCTAATATCAATTTGTGTTTTTGAGGCACATCCTCTAACAATTGCCAGTTAAAGGTTGCCCCAGTGCCACCGACTTGTTCGCCAACCTTGCAGTCGAGCAATACTTTGTCAGCGACTTGTAGTTTTGGGAAAAGTGTATCGGCCACAAATCTACTCAAATCTCCTTGACTTTGTAACACTGACTCAACAGCCCAAATCTCGCATGACTCAGGCAACAAAGTGCGTAATGTCTGCATATATTCAATGGACTCATTACCATGCAATTGCACTGCTGCTAAGTTTAACTTGCGCCCATAGTCAGCGACCATTTCTATTGGATTATCTAAGAATACACCAACTCGCTTTTTGCTAGTTGGTAAACTAGCTATTTCCATAGCGTGCTCAATTGACACGTAGCGAGGTGATTTAGTCGCAAATATTAAGCCCATATAACTAGCCGGCGTAGCCATTACTTTTCGCGCATTTTCGACTGAGTTTATACCACATATTTTAACTTCACCGAATATGAGTTTTTCAACCGCATTAATTAAATTAGTTTCAGCCATTAATGCGCTCCCAACTAAGAAACCATCAACTAGTGGACTTAAACGCTGTACTTCCGAATGCTTGTAAATCCCTGATTCTGATAGGATGACGCCGTCAAATGTGTCTTTTGTAATCAATGGAACCAAACGTTCCGTGGTGGCAAGGTCGGTACTCAAGTCACGCAAATTACGGTTATTAATACCAATAATATTGGCGTTCAGTGCTAACGCTCTTTGCACTTCCTCTTCGTTACTCACTTCTGTTAATACGTGCATACCTAATTTGTGAGTAATCGCACTTAGTGCGGTAAATTCGTCATCACCTAATACAGATAACATCAATAGAACCGCGTCAGCATTATGATAACGGGCCAAATAAATCTGGTATTCGTCAACAAAAAAGTCTTTGTTGATAACCGGTTGAGATACCCTTGACGTTATATAATCAAGGTATTCAAATTTACCCTGAAAATACTTTTCGTCTGTTAACACGGAAAAGCAAGATGCATGCGGTGCATAAGCTTCGATAATTTCGTCTAAATCGAAGTTTTCTCTAATTAAGCCTTTGGAAGGAGATGCTTTTTTGCACTCCAGAATAAAGCTCGCGTTAGGCGCAGCTAAGGCTGCAAAAAAATCCTTTTCGCAAGGTTTTAAGGTGTCGATAAATGTACTTAATGGGAAATCAATTTTACGCTGAGCGATTTCAACTTTTTTGTCATCAACAATCTGTTCTAATACGTTTTTAGCCACAATACTCTCTTACATATTTCAGTTGATAGGATTAAACTTTGATACTGTTTTTCGCGCTAATCAATGTTTTTTGTGTTGCTATATCCTTGACTTAACCTAGCAGCATGTTCGATGGTCTGCATCGGTTTGCCTGCATCTATCGACGCCATTGCCATGTCGCATGCCTCTGCATAACTAGCCGCTAAGTCATTTAACTTAATTAAGGCGGCTGCATTCATAGCAATAGCGGCTGTGTGGGCTGGCGTGCCACTGCCGTTGAAAACATCAGCAATGAGTGCTCTGTTTTTTTCTGGCTCACCACCTTCAATAGCTTTTAACGGGTAATTGCTTAAACCAAAATCTGTTGGTGACACAACGCTTTTGGTAATAGCGCCATGATTGACCTCTACAATTTGGCTGTCGCCATGCAATGCAAGTTCGTCAAGTCCGTCACCATGCACAACGTAAGCTCTTTTATGCCCCAGCGTTACCAATGTTTGTGCATAAATATCAAGTAAGTCGGGTGTATAAACACCGAGTACACTATGCGTTGGTCTCGATGGATTAGCCAATGGCCCTAAAATGTTGAACAGTGTTCTTGTTTTGAGACTTAAGCGAACTGGCATCGCAAACCTCACACCAGAGTGATACGAAGGTGCGGCTAAAAAGCACAAATTTGCTTCATCAAGACAGTAACGGGCTGTGTTAGGACTCATGTCCAAAGCCAAACCAAAGGCAGCAAATAAGTCAGACGATCCCGATTTACTAGAGACACTTCGATTACCATGTTTAGCGACTTTAACGCCGCAACTAGCTGCCACAACAGCGGCAGCACTCGACACATTAATCGTATTGTGCCCATCACCACCAGTGCCAACAATGTCACTGAAATTATAATCTGGGCGCGGGAAATCCTTGGCATTGCTGACCATTGCTGCCGCAGCTCCAGCTATTTCATCCGCTGTTTCAGTCTTTATTTTTAATGCAACGAGTAACGCAGATAACTCAATTTCACTCACATCACCGCGCATAACGCGGTCAAAAACAGCCTGTGCTTCAACAAAACTCAATGGCTGCAAAGCATAGAGTTTTTCTAGTGCGTCAAGCATGTCTTGAGGCCCAAAGGCACTTTTATTTGTAGTACTGTTCATAGAGTTTTACCCATGT